>NZ_JAUBVE010000018.1:0-105310 GCF_036705715.1 Microcoleus sp. AT3-D2
AAATGCTAAAACTTCGTTGTGCTTACCTCAACGACCTCTTGGCTATTTGAGGCTTTTGCAAAACCGGGATGCTCCCTTTGAATTTGCCTTGATTGGCGATTTGCCCTACAGTGCAGAACAGGAAGCAAAATTTCCGAGTTTGATTGCAGATATCAATCGATCGCCCGCAGCGTTTGTCGTCCACGACGGCGACATTAAAAACGGTTCTAGTGTCTGCGATGATGCAACTTTTCTCAGCCGTAAGCAGTTATTTGACAATTTTGAGATGCCGTTTATTCTAGCTTATGGCGATAATGAATGGACGGATTGCCACCGTTCAAAAAATGGCAGTTACGATCCAGTAGAAAGACTCGCTAAACTGCGGGAAATATTTAGCAACGGTAATCAAAGTTTGGGAAAGCGCACCTTAACTCTCACCCGTCAAAGCGAAAATCCGCAGTTTGCTAAATTCCGCGAAAATGTGCGCTGGATTTATCATGGAGTTGTGTTTTTCGCGATTAATATGCCGGGAAGCAACAACAATTTTGGCCGCACTCCCGAAGGCGATGCAGAATATGCCGATCGCAATTGGGCTAACTTAGCCTGGATTAAAGAATGTTTTGCTTTAGCCAAACGCAGCAACAGCAAAGGAATTGTGTTAGTTGCACAGGCAAATCCGGGGTTTGAATTCGTCGATCCGACGGACAAAAGAAGAAGCGGCTACAACGATTTTATCGCAACTCTGGAAACAGAAACAGGCAATTTCCCAGGGCAAGTCGTATTCGTCCACGGCGATACTCACTATTTCCGCATCGATAAACCTTTACCCTATTTTACTGATGAGACTCAACTACCGAGAATGAAAAATTTTACGAGAGTTGAAACTTTTGGTTCTCCAAACGTGTATTGGTTGCGGGCTTTTTATGACCCTACAAATCCTAATTTGTTTGAATTTAAACAACAAATTGTTCCGCAAAATTAGGCTATGTAACACCATTATTATGCAAAATAAATAATTTTTGAATTACACTGAAGATAGGTAGAATTGAGGAATTTATTTATGACAGTCGCAACTAGGCGCTTCACCCTGGAAGAATTTTTGAAACTGCCAGAAACTAAACCTGCTAGCGAATACATTGAGGGGGAAATTCTCCAAAAACCTATGCCGAAAACTAAACATTCTCGTCTCCAGGGGCAATTCCTGCGTGTCATTAATGAAGTGGTAGAGGAACCCAAGATAGCTTACGCTTTTCCAGAGTTGCGGTGTACGTTTGGCGGTCGCTCGATTGTTCCAGATATTGCGGTACTATTGTGGGAACAGATTCAATTTGATGAGAGCGGCGAACCAGTGGATGATGTGCGAATTGCGCCATATTGGACGATCGAAATCCTGTCGCCACAACAAAGCTCAAATCGCGTCACTAGAAAAATTATTCACTGTCTCCAACATAATTGTCAGTTGGGGTGGCTAATCGATCCAGACGATCGATCGATCTTAGCATTTTTGCCCAACCAACAACCGCAATTCTGCGAAGGTAGCGATGTCCTTCCCGTGCCCGAAATGATTCCCCTGAATATCACCGCCGAACAGGTGTTTAGCTGGTTGAGAATGCAACAATGAATCAGGGCGATCGTCTTTTTTGTACTACTTTTAAAAATGTCCCGATTTGGTTGCTAGTGAGGACTTTAGTCCAATGGCACTGAAAAAGTCTCAATCACCTAGCCTGTTTACTTTTTAAGATAGAGCGAGGTTCCTGCATTCGAGGATACGGCTTCGGTCTGCATTTCAAAACTCTAGGTTAGGAACGATCGGGTCGCATCGTGAGTAAATTAGTTGCCACCTGTTCCAACAGCAATTGATGCCATTGTCGCTGTTGGCGTTTTCCTGTAGTTGCCAACAGCGTCAAGAACTGATTAAACTGCTGCCGAGTCGATTGGAATGAGAGTTGAAAAGCGGTATCTTCTGACGAAGATACCGCTTGCCACATTATGGTACGCAATAAAGTGTAAGCCAATAAGTGTGTCCAGATATCTTTTCTTACCATTGCCGGAGTTTTAGCTGTTAACATCTCCATTTTTAATGTTGTTTTGAGATAGCGTAAATTGACTTCAGCGGCTAACCAGCGAAGTCCATATAGCCGAGTTAATTGTTGAACATTGTATTGTTTGGCATCCATCAATGTTGTGACTACAATAATACGTTCGTCTCGAAAGCCACGGCGTTGAATACGCAAGCAGACTTCCCGAACGATGAAATGAGAGGGCAATGCCTCAAATTCCTCATTAGTCATGTGTTTCGGACACTGTTGAGGCTTATCCCAGACAACTTGATGGTCGCCAATTCCCAACTTCTTTCCCCGTCGAAAGTCCGTCTTACGGAGATGATTTTTCCGAAAAACAGCGTTCGCTCCCTGCTGTTTTACCAAAACTAAATCGACATAATTACCATAAGCTCGATCCGCCTAAGATTACATCGTTGGGGAGTAAATTTGCATAAAGCAAACGGCTCATCACAATCTCACTCGTCGCCAACGAAGCAATACCAGCCGATACCACTGCTCCTGTCAGCAGTGAAAACAGCACTACCATTTTCGCGATCGGAAATCCACACCCAGTTTTTTGATTGCTGTGTTGCGGATACTCGGCTTGATTGGCGGCAGTATCACTCATTAACACCGTTGTCCCATCTAGTACCCGCACCCGCAATCCACACCATTGTTTTTCTGTTGGAACTTGCTTTTCTAGAGCTTCTGCGACTATAGGTACTAACTGTTGGACGAGTCTTTCGGGTAGTCGTTGACGAGCTTTACTGTAAGCCCCTGTGTCTGAGGAAGGAGGCTTGACTCCGGCTACACTCAGCCAGGTACTCATCCGCTTCACTGCTTGACTGAGACTTTTGTCTGGATCTAGTACCTGCGATACCATCGCCCATAAGGTCACTATCGGTGTGTAGACACTGCTGTAATACCTCACGTTCTCGTTGGCCAACAGCTCAAGGACTTGAGAGTCTGGTAGCAGTTCTCTCCAGGGTAAGGCGACACTCTGTAAAAATTGTTGCTTGAGAATGGACGCACGATTTGGCATACTAGAGGGAGATATTTTGGTTTGTAAGGCAATTATCTATGTAGATATTGCCTTACAGATTTTTTTTGCTCACTTTTTCAGTGCCATTGGACTTTAGTCTTCATCTAAACTCAGGAATGAAGTCCTCACTACAAACCCAATCCCCTATTGCCGCCACCTGTCAAATTGGTCTTCGGAACAGCCATTAATAAATTGATTGCTCACCCAACCGTCAAGGATTGTAAAAGTTTCATTAGGAGGATTTCCCGAAAATCTGGCCGCAATTTTCACCCAATTACCTTGTCTGCTGACAGCCCTAACTCCGTCTCCTCTTTTGAGTTTAGCTACAACCGGGTACTTATTGCCTGGGCCTTTGCGAATGTTAACAGCGCCACCTTCACCTGTAATAAACGAGCAATGAGTTTGCTTTTTTAAAGCTTCTGCTTTTGCGGGAGCAAGACTTTGCTGCTTGCCGAAAACAGGAAAGCTGTAAAGTGAGAAGCTAAAACTTGCAACGACGGCTGCAATAAAAAAGGCTTTTGATTGAGTAAAAATTAGCATTATTTCATTTCCTGGTATGGGCTAAACTGAAGTCCCGATTATAATTTTTTGAGAATGACTTCAGTTCTTACTACTAACTATTATTTGACCGAGGCAAACCATTCGGTAACACCTTGGGCGATCGCCTCAGCTAATTTCTTTTGTTCTGTCGGATTCACAATCCATTCAAACTCTTCGGGATTAATCAGAAATCCCAATTCCATTAAAACAGATGGAGCAACGGCAGGACGAGTCATGGCTAAGTTGTTCCAGAATACACCATAGCTCGGACGGTTCAACTTGGCAACTAAATAATTGTGCAAAAACATTGCCAAACTGTGCGATTGCGGGTGAAACCAGAAAGCGCCGACGCCTTTAGTCTTAATGGCATCCCCGTTATCCGGCAAAGCATTGTAGTGAATTGAAATTGCGATCGCAGGTTCTTCTTTTTGAATCATTTCCACCCTTGGCGGCAAATCCAAATCGACATCTTCTACCCGCGTCATTAGCACATTCGCGCCCCGATTTACCAATTCCTGTTGCACCAATTTCGACACCGTTAAAGCTACTGTTTTTTCCCTAATTCCCACTGGACTCACAGCACCTCCATCCTCCGGCCCGCCGTGTCCCGCATCGATGAGAATCTTAATTCCTGACAGCGGTTTTGCTTGCGACACAGGCGTCATGCTTGTATTCGCAGGCGGGTTTTTTAAAGACAGCACTAAAGTGGTGCCCTCGTATCTCAATTTATAGCCCCACTGCTGGGCAGATTTGAGATTAAAAGTATATTGTACTTGCAGTGGCGCGATTTGTTGCCATTCCAAACGCAAAATTACTGGGTCATCAGAGAGGCGAATAATGTCAGTTTGAGCGGTAGTATTGTACAGGGTTAAAGTGAAAGTGCGTTCTCCTTCCTGCACCGTGACTGGGACGGGTGTTTCTAAGGGAAATAACACCTCTGTCCAGCCGGAAACTTGACGCGAGCTGGCGCTGCGAATAATCGATCGCGGAGGCACTGTATCCTTGACAATTCGCACTTCCGCTGCTTTAATCCAAGCACCGTAATCGAGTCGAATCCATTCTCCCTCGCGCCCGATAATTGTTGCTCGCGTTCCCTTCGGCAGCGGTGTCATCCGAGAAAAATCTGTACTCGCTCCGGTTCTGGCAACGCCCGGTTCTGCTGTTACTTCTGCTACTTCTAAATCCGCCGGAGAGAGAATAGAAATTTTGCCAGTACCTTGTTGGCTGATAGTTTGATCGTTCATTGTTAGTTCAAACGATGGCACGCCTAAATCAACTGTTTCTCCCTTAGATGAGAGGGCGTTCTCAGGGGTTTTACCGCAGCCTTGATACTGTTGGCTGCCACCTTTTTTGATGGGGGAATTTGCGTCTAAAAGTACAGATGCGTTGTCGGGTAGTTCGACTTGCGATCGCGCTTTTAAAGGAATAGTAACGCCCGCCAATTTTACCGAAACTTGAGCATTCGCAGGTGCGATCGCCCCAAAGCAAATATATTCCCCCGGCAAACTCGCCACATCGACTTTCGGAGTCAGAGAATCTTTAGCAAAAGCCAATCCTACAGCGGCTACCGGCTGATTCGACTCGCGCGTCACCTTAATTTTGACTTCCTGATTTTCGTAACGCAAGGTAAAGACATTTTCGCCGAGTTGCAGCGGAAAAGTCGGGGCGAAATGCCCGGATGCGGTGCGCGCAATTTGGTTGCCATTTACTAATACTTGTCCCGGTGCGGGCGCTGTACCGATTAAAAAGATGCGATCGGCTATAGTTTTGTGGTTAGCGGGAGGATAAGAGACGAACAAAGGTTGAGCGGCGACAGCTACAGAGGCGATCGCCATTATCAGACCAAACACACATAATGCTAAAAATTTTCTCATTCTATATCGCAACTAATTGAGACTCTGTTGGTTATTTATACTAGGACTTGCGCTAAACCCGGGAGAAATCTGGGAAGAAACAAGGTTTCTGAGGATTAGCCGTAAGTCCAATTTACTCTACTGGCCCAATTTTATCAGGTTTGTAGTTGCAATTGAGCGATCGGCAATATAAATTCTCGCGTAAAACCATTAAGTTTTAATTAATTCCGAGGTGGTTCTCCACAGTTGCTCCAGCCGATTCGCCGGCATCGTCAAATACAAAACATCCCCCGTACTCAGACAACAATTTAGTAAATCCCAGCCGTGGAGAGTTTGACTATTAGTTTCCACATACAAAGGCACAAAATCAGCATACTTAGCAGCATCTTGAATGCGCTGACCGCAGAAAGGATGGTTTGGCGTAATCAATGTGGCCAAGCAAACCCAGAGACTGTCAGCAGTCATTCCGTTACCCAAAATTCGGCCTCCAATTGCCGCCGCCGCGAAAGCAGGAGCCGCCAATTCCGTCGGGTTCAAAACTCCTTCAAACTCAAAAACTTGCTGCACCATCAAAGCAAAATGTGGGTCTTGATTGCGAACAATAACCGATAGTTTGGGCGCCAATCCTTTAGCGCTTAAGGCAATTTCGACATTAGACATATCGCTGCTAGTTACCGCCAAAAGTGCTGCCGCTTGCTTAACATTAGCAGCTTCCAGAGTTGCGGGCAAACTGGCACTTCCCTGAATGAGCGGAATTTTCATTGAGCGGGCCGTGTTCAGAAATCGGCTGTTCGGATCTTGCTCGATCGCCACAATATCGTAACCGTTAGTGTGCAGTTCTTTAGCAATTTGGATACCCATTCCTCCGAGCCCGCAAATAATGTAATGATTGCGCTGCGGAACTCGCGCCACATCCCAATATTCGGTAAAGCGAGTTCCCAATACATAATCGTTGAGCAGTGCGTAGCAGATGCCGATGATGCCGGCTCCAACTAACATCATGATAACTGTAAATAGTTTAATGCTTTCAGGAGCTTGTTCGGCCACTTTTTCATAGCCTCCGGCTCCGGTAATCATCCCTACTGAAAAATAAAGAGAATCGACAATTGAGATATGCTTGTCAACACAAATATAGGTAGCAGTAGCAACGGCAATCATTGACAGCAGCGTCAGTACAACAATTACTGCTGCTTGGCTGTGCTGCTGAAATCTGTGCAGCCTAGTTAATGTTTTGAGCAGTTTTGGGATTAAAGTTGTTTGGGGACTGTGGATAGTCGGTTGAGTGGCAACAATTAGCCGATCGCCCTGCTGACACTGCCGATCGGCAAGCACCGCCGATACTAAATCAGTTTTGTTAGCAGCCGGCAGATAATAAATCAACATTCGCGATCGATCGTCCCACAAATCGCTGAGTTTTCGATTTTTCCAAGGATGTGTTTCATCGATATATTCTTCGTGAATCGGCCAAGTGCGATCGAACAAACGCAACTGTCCGATCGCCTGACTTCCGAGAGCCGCAAAAGCAAAAACCGGAGCCGCCAATGATGAAACGCTCATGGAAGCGTGATCGGGCAAAGTGTGGTCAATTCTGTCGCCCAAGCTAGTATTGAACAATCTGTTGATAATGCGAATCTGAGGATTGAGAATCCGCGCCTGCATCAAAATTGCCAAATTCACAGCATCATCGTCTGCTGCAATTACTAAAGTGTGAGCATTTTGAATGCCTGCTGCCAACAAGGTAGAAGCTGCTTGCAAATTACCGACAACCACATCAGAAGTTTCGCCGCGAATTGGGCGATCGCTAATACCAACCACAATCGCTCCTTGCTGTCTCAACAAACAAAAAATCTTGTGTCCCGTGTGACCCAACCCGCAAACAATGATTCGAGGTTTCATAAAAAGTTATTTGCCAGCCTATTTCGGAGCTGTCCTTGTAGTTTTACTTACCATTGTTGACTCTCCTGGCTTTGCAGAATGTAGCTAAAAAGACTATCTAGGAAACTTGTGCCGCAGTGGCCTGGAAGTTTTGAAACAAGGACACGGGACTGCCGTCTCCCTAAAGCCGCGTTCCCAAGTTTGGAAAGAAGGACACGGCAGTGCCATGTACCTACAGATATGAGGTGCAACTAACCTAATTTAATATTTGAAAAATATCCGGGTGCGACAGTCAACCAGCAGAATCTGAATAGGTAGGGACACGACACTGCCCTGTCCCTACAACTATGACATCCTACATAAATTTGACTGCCTTAGCGGCAGGAGGTATTATGAAATTGGCTGCACCCTTATTAGCATCTGCTTTAGTTTTCGCCGGTACTGTCGCCTTTGCCAGCCAAGTGCAAGCAGCTCCCAGCAACCCTTGGAATAGCACTAGAACAACATTTCAGTGCGTTACTTCCGGTCGGGATTTTGTCACAATTGCGCGGCGGGGAAATGTCACGACAGATCCAATGATTGTTTGGAAATCTACCGAGTTCGGCCGCGAATATACACCTTGGCAGCGCTGTCAAATTGTTTCCAATAGATTGACCAAAGCTGTTGCCCAGAATGGCGGAAGATTGAGCAATTTGCAGTTAACAACAGGAACTCTTAATAACTTGCCAGTAGTTTGTTACGTGAACGGACGGGGGCGCTGCAACTCTCAAAATCTGCTGTTCACCCTAGACAAGCGCAATGCTAAAAATCCCGGTGAAGCTTTAACGAGATTGATTAATTTTGCCCAAGACGGCAGCGGGCCAGTTACAACGTTGAGAACCAGCAGAGGTCCATCGTCTGCACCGCAGTTTGTTCCCTTTGGAGATATGGTCGATCGGGCTCTTAATTCTCCAAACAATAAACCGTCCGTTCCTGTAACAAAACCGCAGCGCGATCGAGGTATTTAATAGTCGCGCCTCTAACTTGCACCTGAAAAATTTTGAAACTATTGTGGGGAGTAGGGGTTGGGCTTCTAGCCCGCCCCTAAATATTTATATTAAAAAAACTACACTGTTACCCCTTCAATTTTCTCATCAGTCAACTCGTACAACTCGCGCAACTGCTGCAACTTATCCGCATCCGGCAGCCAAAAACCCCGCCCGTTAGCCTCCAACATTCTGCCGACAATATTGCGAAAAGCTTCAGGATTGGCCTGCCGCAACTTCTGCGCCATCTCTTCATCTAAAGCATAAGTATCAGCCGCCTGATCGTAAACCCAACCATCAGTAAAATCAGCCGTTCCGCCCCAACCAATTAACGCCGTCATCCGCTGCGAAATTTCATAAGCGCCGCCCGAACCTTGATTGACCATCGCGTTAGCCCACTTAGGATTTAGCAACTTAGTTCGATATTCCAAGCGCAGCAAATCTTCTAAATTGCGCGGAGTGGTATCCTGAGAAAAACTTTCTACAAAACTCGTGTTAACCTTTTTGCCACGCTGCTTTTCTGCGGCTTTCTTCAAACCGCCAGTATTCGCATAATACTCTTGAATATCAGTCAAACCGTATTCAACAGAATCAATTTCTTGAATTATGCGATCGCACCCTTGCAACAACTGAGTCAAAACCTCCGGCCTCGCTTCCCCCTTATCCTTCCTCCCGTAACTAAAAACATTGCGACTTTCCCAAGTTTTCCCCAACTCATCCCCCGATTCCCAACTACCATCAACAACCCTATCGTTAACCAAAGAACCAAAATCCCCAGCCGGATTAGAAAACAACCTTGCCGAATAATTTTGCACACCTTTTGCCTGCAAAATTAAAGCGTGTTTGCGAATAAAATTCTCCGATTCCGGTTCATCAGCATCCGCCGCCCGCACGAACAAATCATCCAATAATTCAATAATATTCACAAAGCTATCACGGAAAATACCCGAAAGATTTCCCAACACATCAATCCGGGGATGACCGACATCAGCTAACGGTTTTAATTCATAGCGAACAATGCGGCCAGTACCTTCTTTTAGAGGTTCAGCCCCCACCAATTCTAGCAGAATTCCAATAGATTCGCCCCGCGTTTTAATCGCATCCAAACCCCACAACATCACCGCCACAGTCTCAGGATAATTCCCATGTTCCTCAAGGTGCTTATCAATAATTTTTCGAGCAATTTCGCGTCCTCTTTCATAAGCAGCAGGAGAAGGCATCCGATAAGGGTCTAAAGCGTGAATATTCCTGCCAGTTGGCAACACCCCAGCGCCATCCCGCAACAAATCCCCACCCGGTGCAGGGAGAATATATTCCCCATTCAAACCTCGCAAAAGATTAGTCAACTCATCCGTCGTTTGCAACAACAAATCCCGCACCAACAAACCCTCCTCAAAAACCCCATCCAACCCCTCTTGTGGCACAGGCATCTTGCCTGTGCTTGTTTGTAGCACAGGCATCTTGCCTGTGCTTGCTTGCGAAACAATTGCTTTTACCTGTTCCTGTGACAACCTATCCCCAAAATAAGCCTCAAGATAAGAGGTCATTTCCTCAGAATTAGGCGGTTCCCCGAGAACGTGCAAACCAGAAGAAAACAAGCGACATTCCACCACCTGCAAATACTCGTAAAGCTTCACCAAATAGCGATTAAAAGCATCAGCACTGAACATTCCCACATTCTCAAAACAAAAAGCAATCCCCAATTTTTGAGCATCCTCAAACGGACAATCAGTCTCCAAACCGCTATCTAAAACTTTCTTGCAAATAGCCTCTTTCAGCAAATAATTTTTGGCCGTATCTTCCCGATATTCCGCAATCAGATCCCGCAAAGCCATCAATTCCTTGTACAAGCCAGCGCGACCGTATGGCGGCACGTTGTGAGAAATCAAAACACCGTAACCGCGCCGTTTTGCCAACATCGATTCGGAGGGATTGTTGGCAGCATAGATATAAAGATTCGGTAAACTTCCTAACAAAATATCCGACCAAGAATAGCCAGTATTTCCCAGAGGAGATCCCGGCAACCATTCAACAGTGCCGTGCATTCCGAAGTGAACCACAGCATCAGCCTGCAAATCATTTTGCAGCCACTTGTAAAAAGCAGCGTATTGAGGGTGAGGCGTCAAATCGCGATCGAACATTAAGCGCATCGGATCGCCGGAAATTCCCAGCGGCGGCTGCAAACCTATCCAAACATTCCCCAGTTGAATGCCGCCGATTTGGAACTCGTCGCCGTCTGTCTTAATGCCCGTACCAGTTAAAGATTTCCACTGTTTTTCGATACGACTTGTTGACAAGTAGCCAAGCCATTTCTCCAGAGTTTTAACATTAACAGTATTGCCGTAAACTCCCTCCGTATCTGCGTTCATCTGCGTTAATCCGCCTGCATCTGCGGTTGCATTATCCGCCTCTTTCACCCTGCGAATTAACTCCTCCCCGTCAGCCGGAATTTCTCCAACCGTATAACCTGCTGCTTGAAGTTTGTGCAGGAAATTTAGCAGCGATTTCGGTACATTTAATAAAGCAGCCGTACCCGCCGCACCATAACCCGGAGGAAACCCGTAGAGAATAATCGCAATTTTCCGTTCAGATGGCGGAGTTTGGCGCAATTTTACCAAATTGTTAATTCTACTTGTCAGGCGTTTCGCGCGATCGGGCACCAGATAAATATCCTCACCCACCAAACCGCCCAGGGGAACAGGATCGATCGCGCCATCCAACTCAGGCAAAGCATACAATACCACACTTTGCAAACCCCCAATCCCCTGACGAGTCCAAGAATGGATATCCTGAATCAGCAGAGGTGCGGACACAAAATAAGGTACATTTTTAGCAGTTAAAATGCGCTTAGCAACTTCCACCTGACGCCCACCTTCCATCGAACCAGCAGGCCCGCCCACCAAAGGAAAGCCAATAGTAGAAACAATCGCATCTACTTCCACAGCATCTTTAGAAAGCGAAAGAGTTTCAATATTTCCTTGTTTTCGCCGCGCAGTTTCATCAGCAGTCGTCATCCAATCCCGCACCGCCACATGGCCTTCAACGCCATTGATAAAAATCGGCAAAGGCACAATTCCCGCATCTTCAAAATAGCGAATCAATTGAGGAATATAAGGTTGTTTGGTGATAACGTGCTTCCGGTAAAGCAAGATGCCTACAACAGGGGATTTTACTTGATATGAATTTTGGAACCAATTGGTGTCAAATTTTGTGGAAGGGGCATCTTGTCCGCCCCTAGCACTTTGATTACCGAGATACCAATCCAAATATTGCCGAGGCGATTCAAAATAACCATTATAATCAGGATGCAATAAACCCATATTGGGAGTTTCCACGGGCGGCGGAATTTCTGCAACCTTCAGCCCCAAATACTTTTCTGCAATAATCCAAAACATCGAGACAACATTATCCGCACCGCCCGCATTCCAGTAACCATAAATAATCAGCCAGTTACGCAAATCTTGCACTTTTTGCACCGGCACATATTTTAATAACTTCGGCCCAACCTTCAAAAAGCTGATATAACCAGCCAGCTTATCTTCTTCTCGCCCATTGCTGAACTTATCCAGAATAAACTTAACAGGTTTCGGCATTCCCTTCGGCTTGTCGCCAATTTTAAAAGCACCGATTTGAGTAAGACTCATCAATTCCAAAGCCGACTCAAAAACCAGGCGAATCGCGATATGTTGCACCCTTTCCCGCAGCCACATTACCGCATCGTAATCAAACAGCAAACTCCCGAAAAACACATCAGCATTCGAGAGGGCGGCTGCTACAGTATCGGGTTCATCTGCGAGGGCGCGATCGCTAAAAACCCGTACTTCCAATCCCTGACACCCAGAAACAGCCAACTCGGCAGCTTTCCGGTACAACTCAGCATTAAAAGATTCAAACCCTGCAATTAAGACAATGCGTTTCACAGCCAAACCTCGGAATATTTGCTTATTTTAATGATAAACTAATCGCAGAGATTCACAGACAAGATGCCTGTCCCCGTGACCGAGAATAAAAAAGATAAACTTCTCCTTTCTCTTCCTTCGCGCCTGCGCGGTTCATCAACTATCTCTTATTGAAGTAAGAACCGATTAAAATAATCAAACCAATCCAAACACAGCCATAGTTACAAACGTGAATCGAATTCCTCCCGCAATAGTTATATTAGGTCAAAACAGCCTGCCGATCGCCAAAAAAATCTCCGCACATTTCCCCGGTTCCCAGATTTACGGTTTAATCGATCGCACTTCCAACACAGACATCAACTTTAGCAACTTCGGCGAAACATTGCGGGAATTATTTGCAACAGAAACCCCAATCATCGCCATCTGCGCCGCCGGAATTATCATCCGCACCCTCGCCCCGCTGCTGT
Organism: Microcoleus sp. AT3-D2; assembly: GCF_036705715.1. Classification (NCBI taxonomy): domain Bacteria; kingdom Bacillati; phylum Cyanobacteriota; class Cyanophyceae; order Oscillatoriales; family Microcoleaceae; genus Microcoleus; species Microcoleus sp. AT3-D2. Next base: position 12,723 of record NZ_JAUBVE010000018.1, read on the forward strand.
CAGACAAACGCGCCGAACCGCCAGTTTTAGCCGTCGCAGAAGACGGAAGCGCCGTCGTACCGCTGCTGGGCGGTTTGCACGGCGTTAATGATTTGGCCAGAGAGATTGCAGCAGCCCTGGGCGTACAACCTGCAATTACCACCACCGGAGATATCCGCTTTCGCACCGCGCTGCTGAATCCTCCCCAAGGCTATTATTTGGCGAATCCAGAGGACGCGAAGACTTTTATTTCAAATTTGCTCGCCGGGGCAAAAGTACGCCTAGAAGGGGCTGCAAGCTGGCTTTCCGAGAGCAATTTGCCGTTAGCGAAGCCCTCGAAGAGGATCGCCCCCGACGCAAAATTGACGATCCGCGTCACCGAAAAAGCAATTGTGCCAACGCCCGATTGTTTAGTTTACCATCCGCAAATTGTGGCAGTTGCACTCACAAAGCTATCGAATATTGAGCCGGAAATAGCGGTTTCATGTGTCCAGCAAGTGTTGGAAAATGTAGGTTTAGCGCCAGCTTCCGTTGCGGGATTTTTTGCATTAAAAGATGAGATGGGAAATCCGGCACTTGAAGCAGTTTCACAATATTTTAAAGTCCCAGTCCGTTTTTTCAATCTCTCCGAACTTGTCGAATTAGACTCAATTGAATTCATCGAAAATAAGGTCGCACAAATTGCCCTGACAGCAGCCGGTGCAAACAGTCACTTAATCGAGTCCGATCGCCCAAACGCATTGAATTGCGCGATCGCCCTGGCCACCCAACCCTTTGATGCTAGGGCGATCGGAATTAGCCGCGGCAAACTGGCGATCGTCGGTACCGGCCCCGGAGGCGCGCCCTGGATGTCCCCGGAGGTTAAGGAAATTCTGCGCGAAGCCACGGATTGGGTGGGTTACAAATTTTATCTCGACTTAGCTGGAACCCTGCGGGAAGGGCAAAAGCGGCACGATTCCGACAACCGCGAAGAGATCGATCGCGCGCGTTTTGCCCTAGATTTAGCAGCATCCGGCAAATCTGTAGCCGTCGTTTCGTCGGGAGATCCGGGTATTTTTGCGATGGCGGCGGCGGTGTTTGAGGCGATCGACCTTGATGCCAAACCCGAATGGCAAGGCATCGATATTCGGGTAGCACCGGGCATTTCAGCCATGCAGGCAGCCGCTGCTGCGATCGGAGCACCCCTCGGACACGATTTTTGCGTGATTTCGCTTTCGGATATTCTCAAGCCTTGGGAGGTCATAGAACAGCGGATTGCGGCTGCTGCTGCTGCCGATTTAGTTATGGCATTTTACAATCCCATCTCGAAACAGCGGATTTGGCAACTCTCCAGGGCGATCGAGATTTTGTTGCAAAGTCGCGATGCTAAAACCCCCGTCATACTAGGGCGAAACCTCGGCCGGCCCGGTCAATCTGTGCGCGTTTGCACCCTCGGCGAATTCCAGCCGCAAGACGCAGACATGAGAACTTTAGTGATTGTCGGTTCGAGTCAGACTCGGATTATTCCCCGCAAATATGGAGATGTTTGGGTTTACACGCCACGCAGGTACGATAAATAAGTAAAGCCGCAAAAACTTTGGAAATAAGCAAATGATTGAAAGCTAAATGACTTTGACAAAGAGATATCTTGATATAGCTGGAGGGAGTCTAGGTTAACAAATGGTGTCGAATCACTTGATCGCGATCGGCCTGTTATTTCATCTCATAGTTGTCACTCTCGATTGAGATGCGATCGTCTTTGATTACAGACATCCTCGGTACTGAGGAATCTCGGCTTCCTGAAGCCGAGTTTTTCTGGCATAAATGGAGTCCATTTAGAACTCGACTCAACCATAGCAAGGGTTTCAGCTTCATTTTGGGAGAGATATAATTTACTTCTCAGTAAATATTTTTATTATTATATAGCAAGAATAAAATTAAGGGCGATCGATGTCTGCTAAATTCCTTAATCCTACAATCATCCTACGGTTACAAAAAGAGGGCTTTCAGCCGGAAGAGTCTTCTCTGTCTTGGGGTAGACCGAATTAGTTTTTTCTTTTGATAAAATTCCCTTAAACACAGCTTAAGAAAACTGTTAAAAAAACATGAAATTCCAAATTCCTTTAGCTCCTGGGGCTGTAACGAAATTTTTGCTTCGATTAGTGACCTGTCTAGCTTTACTCTCTTTTTTAAGTCAGATAAGTCTGTACTTCGGGCCGGAATACCCATTGAGAGAGTATTTGGCAAAGGTATTTAACGTTGATGCCGAGCGGAACCTTCCAACCTTCTACTCATTTTTGGCATTGGTGTTTAGTTCTCTCTTGCTGGGTGTAATCGCCTATGCGAAAAATTTGGATAGCGATCGCTACAAGAATCACTGGAAAATTTTATCATTTATATTTCTATATTTATCGTTAGACGAAGCTGGTCAATTGCACGAAAAGTTTATAAATCCGATGCGAAGCCTGCTAAATGCCACAGGATTTCTTTACTTTACTTGGATTGTGCCGTTTGGTTGTCTGGTAGCGATATTTCTCTCCTCCTACAATAAGTTTGTGTTCCACCTTCCTGTTGCCACAAGAAAATTATTTGTTGCAGCCTGCGCTCTTTACATTGGAGGAGCAATCGGAATAGAAATGATCGGGGGATACCTATTTTCTACCACGGGAATGGAGAGTCTACCCTACCTGATAGTAGCAACCCTTGAAGAGTCATTAGAAATGGTGGGCATCGTTGTATTTATCCACGGATTGATTTCATATATCAAGACATATTTAGGCGGTGTAAGTTGGAATATTTACATCCCAGGCAAAAATACACAAGTTACAGATCATCAAAATATCGGCTTACCTGCCCTTCGCGAAGCAGCCAACACAAATCTATTAAGGTGAATCACTTAAAACTGGGTTTAATGGACGAGGAAAATACTGCATTATGGCATTTAACCAGGAGAAAAAACCTGGTTTTTTCCTACTGATGCGTCCTGGACTGGAGGTTCTGTGATCTGCGGCGCACAAAACGACTAATATAGCAATCCTCGCATCATTTGTGAATTTTTTACTCCTTCCTCTTGATAAGGAGAGGATTGGGGTGGGGTAAAAAGTTTACGACTCATGCAAGGATTGCTATATACGGCGTATTCCAGGTTTATGAAGTACACCGCGCTCTCACGTGGTTTCTTTACATTTCTCGCATGATTACTGATTTTGTTGCTCGAAACCCGGTTGCTCGCGATCTACATCTACATGGAATATGCTTTATACATGGAGTCTGCTGTCTGCTGTAATTTACTTCTCAGTAAATATTTTATTATATATTCAAAAAAAATTAAGGGCGATCGAGGTCTGCTAAATTCCTTAATCCTACGATAATCTTACGGTTATAAAAAATAACTTCCACCCGGAGGAGTATTCGGGAGCATCTCATATTTGTAAAAACACTTCTTCTGCCTCCTTCCTCCTTCCTCCTTCCTTCTTCCTCTTTCCTTCTGGCTCCTGGCTCCTGGCTCCCGCGTCCAATTTCTAGCTTGGCTGCAAAAGTGAAATGCTCCCGGAGTCTTCTCTATCTTTAGGTAGACCTAATTGTTTTTGTCTTTTGATAGGCTTTCCTTAAACAAAGCTTAATATGATGGTTAAAAGAACATGAAATTTCAAATTCCTTTAGCTCCTGGAGCTGTAACCCAATTTTTGCTTCGAGTGGTGACCTGTCTAGCTTTACTCTCTGTCTTAACTCAGATGAGTCTGTACTTCTTACCAGATGCCAAGTTGGCAGGCTTCTTTACAAAAGCCTTCAACCTTGATGCCGAGAAGAACATTCCAACCTTATACTCATGTTTGGCACTACTGTTTAGTTCTCTCTTGCTGGGTGTGATCGCCTATGCGAAAAATTTGGATAGCGATCACTACAAGAATCACTGGAAAATTTTATCATTCATATTTTTATTTCTATCTTTAGATGAAGCTGGGAGTTTACACGAAAAGTTGATTGACCCGATGCGAGGTCTGCTAAATGCCACAGGAGTTTTTTACTTTACTTGGATTGTGCCAATCGGTTTTCTGGTAGCGATATTTCTCTTCTCCTACAGTAAGTTTGTGTTGCACCTCCCTGTTTCTACAAAAAAATTGTTTGTTGCAGCCTGCGCTATTTATATTGGAGGAGCAATCGGGATGGAAATGATCGGGGGATACATAGCTTCTACACTGGGAGAGTGGGGGCTATCCTACATCATAGTAGTGAACATTGAAGAGTCATTAGAAATGCTGGGCATAGTTGTATTTATCCACGCCTTGGTTTCATATATCAAGACATATTTAGGTGGCGTAAGTTGGAATATTTACATACCAGGAAAAAACTCACCAGCTACCGATCATCATCAAAATATTGGTCTACCTGCCCTTAGCGAACCAGCCAACACAAATCTATTAAGGTGAATCACTTAAAACCGGGTTTAATGCACACGAAAATAGTGCATTCTGGCCTTTGATCAGGATCAAAAACCCGGTTTCTTTGATACTGATGCGTCCTGGACAAGAGGTTCTGTGATCCTCGGCGCACAAAACGACTAATATATAGGCTGCTTGCTGCACCAAATGACTAATTAAAGGTGAAACAGCTTATTTCACAGATGACATCCTCACCTTTACCAGAAAATCGTTGAGAGCAACCTTTGCATTAGGACTTGATGGCAAATGACTTGTAAAACTTGCCTCTTCTAATATATTAATTAGCCGATCGCGCTCTTGCTGATAAAATTCAATATCTGTATCTTCCAGCACAGATTTTTCCTTGCCAGCCAGCTTGCGATCGATCAAATCAGGAATATACGACAACTGGAATTTCTCGTTAAGTTTCACCAAATTCGCCTCCACTTCTCCCGTTTGCATCAAGTGAATCCCAGCTAGCAACACCCGGTAAACATACAGCAGCGGCTTAACCCGACGCGGGCGTTCTTTCTCAAACAATTTCCATTGAGTTTTAGCAAAACCGAGATAGTGGTGGCTGTGGTGCTTGGTAATGCAGTGAGAGGCAATAGTCTTTAATTCCTCGTGTTCCTTTGTAGTGTAAACTATCAGTGGCGAATACAGTTGTTCTAGTACGTAGCCGTTGCGCTTCAACAGCAACTCAAAAAATTTCTTGATGTCGTGAGTTACTAAATCGAGTTGCATTCTCTCCCGAATCTCAGAAACTTCTATTGTTTCTTGTCCCGAAATCAGTCCAATTACTTCTGGTAACGGCAAAATATGGACTCCCCGCAAATCAAAGTCAGAATCTGCAGAAGGAAAGCCGTATAAGTGCGAACCGCTGACAGTCGCAAACAGCAGCGGGTAAGGTTGAACGGAGATAATTTGGGCGAGATTCGAGATGTATTCTGTCATTTTTTCAACATTTTATCAATGCTAATTTCAATTCCGGTTAAACAATCGCAAATACCTGTAGGGGCGAGTTTTACCAACCATATATGTCTCAAATTAATGATCTCGTAAACGCGCCCCTTTTAGCAGATCGCACCTCTACGCGCTTCAATCAAAAACAGATTCGCTTTCTCGTAATTAGGACGTTCCGGTAAGGAAGTTGCAGCAAAAGCGCGATCGAACTCACCGTGCAAGCTCAACCGCCAGCGATTCACCTCATCCCAGGATATTTCTTGGTTGCGGATAGATAAAAGTTGCGATCGATAATCCTGCACCCGAACGGGTACAAACCCCTCCTTGAGGACAGTAATTCCTGACAGCAGCAAGCGAATTAAGTGCATCGCGTGCTTCCAACGAATTTCCCCGGTATTGCGGAGGTCTTGCTCCATTTTTTTAAATTGAGACAAAACGTAGCTATTGTAAGTTTGATAAACCAATTGAGAAAGAAAGATTTCCCGAATTTCCAGCAATTCTTGTGCTACAGGAGAAACAGTTTCTACTAATGGGGTGTACAAACATTCTAGCACATTTGGATTAGCTTTTAGTGCCAAAACTAGAAACTTTTGCAGTTCCCAATAGCATTCCTGATTTTCCTTGTTTTCCAATTGTTCTGGAATGCCGTAAAGCGACCAATGAAGGATTGCGGGCGGCAGGTAAATCCCGCGTCTGTCTGTATCGGATTGCTCGTTATCAAGACCGTAGGCTCTGGAACCAACTATGCAGCGGTAAATTACAGAATCATAGAGGTTGTATTCTGCAAGAAAATCTCCTCCTGACTGCAATCCTTCGCTCTGAAACTGCTTGCGGATACTGAGTTCGTGCCGCCGCAGACTAACTTGTGTTCCGTCTGGGAGTTTGACTAAATATGCGTGGGAATTGTCCGTAGGCGATTGAACGATGACGCCTACTAATCCGGGTTTCCAAGATTGGTCGCTGGGGGGGTTGTTGACTTCGATTTTGGTGACAATTTGGGTTCCTGCGGGTAGGATTAAGTTGAAATTTTGGGAAATATTGGCATTTGCCATGAGCGAACCTCCTGCGGGGCACGAGCTACAATGTTAGTGTAGTGTATTTGTAATACAAAAGTTAAGCTAGAATTTATAGCAATTCGGAAAAGTACAGCTACATACAGAATTCTGTTTAGCGAAAAAGCAAAAAGTTCTCTAATTTTCTCGCTGCTTAATTTTTCGCTTTAGCTTATACCCCCTTTTCACTTTCATGTTGTGCAGGAAGTGCTACACGCCCATGAAAGTCATGATAACGATGTGAAAAGTCTTCTAAATATGGACTTTCAAGCACAGCACGTCGTTTAGCAAAATTATTATTTATTTGATGGTATAAGAAATCAGCATCTATCGCAAAAAATTTTTTAAAATCTACTGTTAATTCTGGTATGCCTTCCTGACATGATTCACGTTCTAGAGGTATTTTTTCCAAAAAATGGTATTGCTGATAACGATTAGATTTAACTAAATTCCAATTTTCTGAATTTATCGGAACTGTTTTGTTGTAGCGAGTTTCTTGAGCTGTATCTACTTGACAAAAAAGTATAGAATTTAATAACTTATTAGGTTTATCTCGATTTTGCCGAGCGCTATAGTCCCAATCTAAATCACAGTTTTGAGTGACAATAATTGCATAAGGATAAACAATAGGCTTAAACTGAGTTTGATCGAGGTTGGGAGAAGATTCACTTGGAACTGGTTTAAACTGTATAACTCCAGTCAGAATTTCCCCTTGTCTAAGAGCCTCTTTGTCATTCGAGGCTCTGTAAATCAAAGGTTTACTCATGGTTAGCTACTCAAAATCTAGAATTAAAGGTGGTATGACTTCGCTAGGTAATACGCTACCAGTAAGTAATCCTAATTCTTTAGGTAAGGTAGTTTGTCCTAAATCAGACGGACACTCACTATAATATTCCACCATTCGTTCAAGCACTTCAGATGCTTCTTGCAATCCTTCTGGAGTGTTAGCAAAAAGCAGATTGAGTAGCGTTAAGCACTTAACCCAAGTGATGGTGCTTTGATTGAATTGACCAAACCATTCACCATTAATAGGTGATTCGATGGAAACTTCGATTTTTAAGCTAGGAGTACCAGATGCTAATGTGTGCCGATACTGCGTCTGAGCAGGAGTGGGTAAAACTTCATACCTTTGTCCAATTATATTTTTGCTTTGAGTACCACCAGTTGTTATGTGCATAGGATTATATTGGTTGAGGTCGCATTGCTCTGTGCAACTCTTCCGTAATACCCCAGCGGAAGAGATTTCTGGCTGTATGGTTGTAGTTATCGAGTATTTTCCAGGCATTTTCACTCCTTTCTACTTTATCATCAGTAAAAAAATCAGTATCTAATAAATAAGCTGTTTCATCTATACCTCTTTCTGTATCCCTAACGTTAACAAGCCCATGATTAAAATTAACTTGACCGAATTGAGTTTTTAGCTGTAAATTTTTAACAAAGTTTTGAATAGAATCTGCTACTTCTGGTGTATACAGTTCAGAAGCAATATGTTGCGGTATTAATTCATGCCACTCTTTATCTTTGATATTTAGTTTTGATCTAATAATTAAATCACGATATCTTAGTCCTGTTCGTGAATAAAAAGAGGGATTATATATTTTTTCAAAAAGTTCTACAGCGCGTTTAAATTTCTCAATAAAATTTTCATATCTTTCATACTTTGTCGTAGCAAGCGTTATAGAGTTTTTGTCTAAAGATATCTGGCAACTCAAGTCTTCTGACTTAAATTGATAAGTCAAGTCAATTGAAGTCAAGTCACTGGTAAAATTTGAGCTGAATTGGGTTAAAAGATTAGATAGCTCAACTGGGATCTGCAAATTTCTAGAAGTTTCAAAAATTGGGTATTCAAACCTGATACTATCTTGAAAGTCTACAGGCTGTTGGCTGGCAATTTTCAGGATAGTTGGAAATCTAAGTTGAGCAATAACCTCAATTAGGGGGCTGTCCTCATAAATTACTCTTTCATAGTTTGGGAGCTTCATTTTTTCAAAGTATCCATTACCAATTTGAAGAGCATCTATTACTCTAGCTTAACTTACTTCTAAACAGAATCACATTCAGGATAGATGCCATCGCCTTTTCCAAATCAAATTTTACAACTTAAAAATATGGGCAATACTGGATTTGAACCAGTGACCCCTTCCGTGTGAAGGAAGTGCGCTACCACTGTGCTAATTGCCCGCAGATAATTAAGATACCATACCAAGTCCAAATTTGCAACTAAAATTTTCCTAAAAATTCAGCAGCTTGTTTCGGAGTTAAACTCGACACAATGCCAAGAATACAGGCATTTGTCGAGTCTGGCATCAGTTAACGACCCACCAACCCGCCGCGGGGCCGACAAATCGCACTACCACCCACCAAGCCACCAAAAGGCTAATCCCGATCCAGCTTCCGCGACTTGTCCACTTGACAAAATCTTCGCTTTGGGTTTTCGTGATTGGCAGCCAGGGAACGATGCGTTCTTCTTTACCGTATTCGTCGCCGATCGACTCTTTGCGACGCTTAGATTCACCCATAATCTTTGTCTACTAAATTAGATTTCAACTGGATACCTAACCAAATTATACGCCAACAGGTGATCTCAAGCCTGCGTCAGCCAAGTCGTATCCAAATAATCAATTCTCGCAAAAGGACTCAAAGCCGCTAAAACCTGCTGTCCATAACTGCGGTGAATCACCCTGCTGTCGAAAATCGCCACCACCCCTTGACGTTCTCGCACAGGCGCGATCGCCCGCTGCAACTCATTCAGCGCCGCCGGCAGCAAATACAACCGAAACCAATCCCTGCGCTGCTCCTTATAATAAGCCACACGCGCCGTCACCAAAGGATTTTCCAAAGAAGGTAGCGGCAAAGTTGCCATCGCCAGCAAGTGAGGCGCGCTCAATTCCCCCTGATGTTCCCGCCAAAACTCCCACCCAGTGACCAAAATCGCATTCTCGCCCACATCTGTTTTTTCTACCTGCACCCGAGAACCGAACTCAGAAGCCAAAATTGCCGCCAGCCGAGCCTTGAGCGGTACATCACCAACAATCAGCACCGTTAAACCCGCCACCGACGCGCTCATCAACAGCAAAGTCCGAATTTCTTCAATTAAAACACCCTGAAATTCCGGCGTATTCGGCAGCGGCAGCCAGTTGGGAATGTACAGTTGAATTAATTCGCTTTGTCGATCGGGCGAAAACTTAACGCTCGTCAATTCTGGCAGTCCCAGCATTTGCCGGAAGATCGGAGCCTTCGGTTCCACATCCACCGCCCCCCCAATCAACACGACAGGCTGATAATCCCAAATTTTGCTCAAAACCTCAGCCACCTGCACCGGCGCGCAGAACAGAGAAAATGAGCCAGCCTCCCGATGAATTTCCGCCCACCGCAGTTTTCCGTTTACTTCCCACCGCTGCCAAAAATTGCTCCAAGCAGCCGGAATCAGCGAATTCGGCTCGATCCTTTCAAACAGCCCCTCCAAAATATTTTGCTCTGCAGTTTCCAGCAAATAGCACTCCTCTGGTTTCGCCGGATGCTGAAAGAAAGCCCGCGTTAGCATTACCCGCCCTTGGAGGATTGCATCGGCTTCCAAAGGCTGAGATTGCATTAAATCATTCCAGTCAGCAGGTTGCAAACACGCCGTCAATTGCTGGCGCGTCCAAACTTCCAAGTCATCCACACCGTCGATAATTGTCGGAATATTCCTGTGAAGTTCCGAATTCCCCGCCAAGCGAGCCGCCAGCCAAGACTCGGGCTCTGCTAGCATCAATCCTTGCCCCGTGGCATTATCGGAATAAGTCTCGATCGACTTATCAGTTTGCAGCCACTCTTGCAAACGCGGAATTTCCACAGCTCTCAAATGCTCAATCAGCCGTGTCGGCGCCACCAAAATCACAGGTTCCGGCCACATCAAAATCGGCATCAAATAGCTGACTCGATACCGCTGTCGGTAAGCTCCAGCCGGAAGCCCCGTTTGGATCAGAGCGCTGCGCCCCAAGCGCAATGCCCGCGCCACGAGCCGCGCCATCGTTAAATGGTGGGGCCAGTGCGGCTCGGAGTTCGATCGCAGGAAGCGGAGCAACGAGTTGTGGACTTCTACCTCAATCAATCGGTTTTAAAATTGACATTTCTCACTCAACATAATCAAAACTTGCCAGAAAATCAACTACTTTTTGACCGAGAGGCAAACTGAATTTACTCTCCTGATGAGTTGCACGTCCCTTCCCAAAATTCCCGTGAGAATTCACCATCAAACTCTCCTGTCCCGAACTAATTAAAATAGTTTGGGTAGGTGACTCAAAAAACTTTGTGGGCTGACTCACCCGTGATATATTAGAGACCAAATTTATCAATTCATTTAATTTATTTGTAGCTGTACTCAATGCTTTACGCAACTGCACTATTCGTTTTTCATCCAAATTTTGACTTTCGATATTTTTGCCAATAACCATAATATTTCTCTGAGTTTGTACAGCATCCTTAAAAGGAAGAATCGCTAAAAAAGCTGCTGGCAATAAATGCTCATCGCTCTCAAATCTAAAAGTTAGAGTTGTGCGGCGGTAGCCGACTTCAATATTAGGAGGAAAATTCATTGCCCGGTAATGCCGAGCTATTTCGCTGTAAACTGTTGCTAAAGTGCTGTTTGCTGAGTAGTCTAAAAGTGCGTCAACCACAATTTGCACTAACCCAGGCGTGTGATTTAAAAATTTTCTCGATTCTGACGGCGAATTAAATTGTTGAATGTGAGTGCGATCGCCTGCGGGGCTGAGGTCAACCCACTGGCAAGTAATATCATCTGCGATGATGCCACATCGAGGAACCAAATACAGTTTTGCTCCTGTTAAAGTTGCTCCCCTCAAATCAGCGCCCACCCAATCTGCATTAATCAAAGTTGTTTCTGTCAAATCAGCGTGAACGAAACTAGCACTTGCTAAATTAGTATTTCTTAAATCTGCTCCGTTAAGGTTAGCTCCGCTCAATTTAGCACTGCTCAGATCGGCGCCGTTGAGGTTAGCTCCCGTCAAGTCAGCCCATTTGAGGTTAGCTCCGCTCAAATTGGCACTGCTGAGATTCACCTGTTGCAATGAAGCTTGTCTCATATCAGCATTGATCAAATTGACACCGCTAAGTTCTGCTTTCGTCAAATCTGCGCCGTGTAAGTTAGCTTCTTGAAAGTTAGCTGAAGCAGCCGAAGCACCTCTGAGATTTGCACCGGAAAGATTAGCACCGCACAGGTTAGCTTCCGTCAGTTTTACCTCTCTTAAATCTGCTTCAGTCAGGTTTGCACCGCTGAAGTTAGTTTTGCTGAGTTCGCAGCGGACTAATTCACTTCTAATCAGGGATGCTCGGATTAATTGAGCTGCACTTAAATCGGCTCTCACTAAGTTTGCTACGTTGAGAGTAGCCCCGTTTAAGATTGCCCGCGAGAGGTTGGTACTGCTGAGTCTAGCCACATTCAGGTTAGCTTCGCTCAAGTTAGCGTCGCTCAAGTTAGCGCCGCTGAGGTTGGTGACAAATAAGCTAGCCCCCCTTAAATTTGATTGGCTGAGGTTGATGCGGCTGAGATTAGCTTCATTCAGGTTGATTCCTGTGAAATCTCTGTCGCCTTCAGTGTATCTTTTGACGATTGCAAATCGTTTGAGCAGTTCTTCAGCTTGCATTTTTTTTACTTGAATAAAATGGCGATTGGCTAACTTTTATATGGCATGAATAGAAATGATATCAACTTAATTTATAGTATTTACTCACCGAGCTGATAAAAGCTTTTGACAAACTCAATGACCGTATTGAGCGGCGGGGTGGTAAATCTTTGAGCTTTAATTGAAGGACTGATAGACGTTTTGTTGACTCCGGGCAAATTTGTCAAGTTTCTGCCAAAATCTGGGTGATAGTGAATCATCAAAGTTTCGGCGCTGGAGTTGGCCAGTACAGTTTGGGTAGGCGATTGGAAAAAACTTGACATCGGTTCGCGATCGAGGCGAATCGGCTGAATTTTCATTTCCCCTATTTTTCTCATTGTTTTGGTCAGGGCTACGTTTAATTGCACTACCATATTTGAGACTCTGACGCCCAGGTTATTACCACTTTGGGGTTGAATCATCTTGATCAGAGTAATCAAATTTTTCTGAGTAAATGCTGCATCACTAAAGGGAATAATCGCCACGAAAGCGATGGGAAATAGTTGCTCGTCCTGTTCTATTTTAAATGATATGATTGTGCGTCTGGAATTAACTTCGATACTGGGAGGATGGTTCAAAGCAGGGTATTGACGGGCAATTTGGCGGTAGGTAGCTGCAAGGACAAAGTTAGCATCCGGGTCGAGGGGTCGATCGACAATAATTTGAACGGTCGGCGGTGTAGCATTGAAAAACCTTTGAGATTCTTCTGGGGTAAAGCGCTGAATGTGGCTGCGATCGCCGTTAGGACTGAGGTCAACCCAATCGCAGGTAATGTCATCTGCTTTGACATCAAACCTAGACACCGCGTAAATTTTTGCCCCCGTCAGGGCCGCCCCCGTCAAATCTGCGCCCACCCAATCAGCGTGAATCAAATTCGCTTGAGTCAAATCTGCGTGTACCAGAGTAGCGTTCAACAGATTGACATTGCTCAAATTTGCCCCGTACAAGTTGGCCCCGCTCAATCTCGCTTCATCGAGGTCAGCGCCTGTCAGGTTCGCCCCGCTGAGGTCAGCCCACCGGAGATTAGCGCCTCGCAAGTCAGCGCCACTAAGGTTGGCCTGAGATAGATTAGCTTGTCTGAGTTCGGCATTGCAGAGGTTGACTCCTCGCAAGTCTGCCCTGCTGAGGTCGGCTCTGTGCAAGTTGGCCCGTTCCAAGTTGGCCGCTGTTAGAAAAGCGCCTCTGAGGTGAGCCCCGCTGAGGTCGGCTTGCTCTAGATTAGCTTCTCTGAGGGTTGCTTCTCTCAAATCTGCTTCGCTGAGGTTTGCCCCGCTCAAGTTTGCACTGCTGAGGTTGGCTCGGATCAGTTCGGATCTGATCATTGTAGCTTCGACGAGTTGGGCTTCGCTGAGGTCGGCTCGAATCAAGTTAGCCACGTTGAGGATAGCGCCGCTGAGGTTGGCTTTGTAGAGATTTGCACCGCTGAGTCTGGCAACATTGAGTTTGGCTTTTCTCATGTTGGCGTTTGACAAATTGGTGCCGCTCATGTTGGTGAGACTCAAGATTGCCTCACTGAAATTAGCCCCACTGAGATCGATCCTGCTGAGATTTGCCTCGCAAAGGAGGATGGCAGTAAAGTCTCTTTCTCCTGCTGCATATTTGGTGATGAGTTCTTCGGCATCCATGCTTTTCAATTTCCCTGATGTCTTAGCTAGAACAAAGCTTTATTGTGCCAACCTTTAAACTAGAATAAGCATTTTTTGTAACTTGATGCAATATGCTTAGACATCTATATTGTGGAAGCCTTTTATAAAATCCAAAATGCTAGTGATATTAGTTTGAGCCAATTTTGTGCTTTCGGCTAACTTACCCGATGTTGAGTTACTTGGATCGTATTTTTTAATCAGGCGCTTGCCGAAGGCTGGGTGGTGATATACGCTCAGTCTTTGATCGCGGGAATTAATTAAGATCATCTGTGTGGGAATTTGAAAGAAATTGATACTTTCGCCGATTTTTGGAAAAGAACTGGAAATTTTTATTTGGTCTACTTTACTGATAGCTTGGTTGAGAGCTTTGCTGCATAACTGGACGTGTTTAGATTCTTTGACGTTAAGTTTGCCTGCATCGTGGGATTGAATCATTTTCATCAAAGCGATTAGGTTTTTTTGAGTTATGGCAGCGTCGTTAAAAGGAATGATGGCAACGTAAGCGGTGGCAAATAATTTATCGTCGCTGTCCATTTTAAACGCGAGTACGGTGCGCCTGGAGCTGACTTCTATGGTGGGAGGCTGACTTAAACTCGGGTATTGTTGGGCAATTTGGTAATAAGTTGCAGCTAGTGCAAAATGAGCGCCTTGGTCTAAGGGCGAGTCAATCACAATCCGAACTGTGGGTAAGGTTTCATGAAAAAATTCGTGAGTTCCTCCCGAGTTCAACCAGTAAATTTGGCTGTGGTCGCCGTTGGGGCTGAGATCAACCCACTTGCAGGTCATACCTTCGGTTTTGATGCCAAGCCGCGAAACTGCGTGAAGTTTGGCTCCGGTTAAGGTGGCTCCGGTTAAGTCTGCTCCAATCCAGTCGGCGCGGATCAGATAGGCATTTGACAGGTCGGCGTGAACTAAGCTGGCATTCAGCAAGTTGGCGTGGCAGAGGTCGGCTCGGCTGAGGTCGGCGCCGCTCAATTTGGCTTCGCTCAAGTCGGCCCAGCGGAGATTGCAGCCGCTGAGAATGGCCCAGCGCAAATTGACGCCGCTGAGGTCGGCGCCGCTGAGTACGGCTTGAGTGAGGTTGGCTTGTCTCAGTTCTGTGCCTCGCAAGTCGGCGCCGCTGAGGTCGGCGCGGCTAAGGTCGGCTCCTTGCAGGTTGGCTTGTTCGAGGTTGGCTTCTGTCAAGCACGCGCCGCTGAGGTGAGCGCCTCGAAGGTTGGCTTGAGCGAGGTTGGCTCCTCGAAGGGTGGCTTCGGTGAGGGTGGCGCCGCTGAGGTTGGCTCCGCTCAGGTTGGCTCCGCTGAGCTCGGCTCGAATGAGCTCGGCTCTGATCAGTTTGGCTCCTGTGAGTGTGGCTTTTTTGAGGTCAACTCGCACTAGGTAAGCGACGTTGAGGTCGGCGTCTGTGAGGTCGGCGCCGCCGAGATGGGCGCCGCTGAGTCTGGCGATGTTGAGTTTGGCACCTGTGAGGTTTGTTTTGCTGAGGTTGGCTCCGCTCAGGTTTGCTACACTCAGATTCGCACCCTTGAGGTTGGCTCCGCTCAAGTTGACGCCGCTGAGGTTGGCCTCAGTCAGGTTGATTCCGGCAAAGTTTCTTTCTCCGGCGGCATATTTTTTCAGGAGTTCCTCGACTGTCATGGGGGCGGCACCGTATCAAATATCCCCATTTTATTGCTATGAATATCGGTATTGTAGGACTGGGTTTAATTGGTGGCTCGATCGGGCTGGATTTACGATCGCGCGGGTTTAATGTTTTTGGGGTTTCGAGTCGGCAGCAGACTTGCGATCGGGCGCAAGCTCGCGGTGTTGTCAATGAAGCCAGCATAAACCTGTCTCTGATGGCAGCAGCCGATGTGGTTTTTATTTGCACGCCGCTGGGGTCGATCGAGCCGATCGTCCGAGAGTTAGTGCCCTATCTTTCCCCTGATACTATTGTAACCGATGTCGGTTCCGTAAAAACACCCATAGTGCAGGCTGTGTCTCCTCTGTGGCCGAATTTTGTGGGGGGACACCCGATGGCGGGGACTGCTGAAAGCGGAATCGAGGCGGCGGTGCCGGATTTGTTTGTGGGCAGGCCTTATGTGGTGACGCCGCAGGCTCAAACGCCGGCGCTTGCGGTGGATAAGGTTGAGGAAATTGCGCGGTTGCTGGGTGCTAAAGTTTACCGATGTGAGCCGGAAGAACACGATCGAGCTGTGGCTTGGATTTCTCATTTGCCGCTCATGGCGAGCGCGACGCTGGTTGCTGCGTGCGATCGTGAGGGCGATCGGGATATTGTTAATTTAGCCCAACATTTGGCGAGTTCGGGTTTTCGGGACACGAGCCGCGTTGGCGGTGGCAATCCCGAGCTGGGAGTGATGGTGGCAAAGTACAATCGAGAGGAATTATTGCGATCGCTCTCTATTTACCGCGACTGTCTCGACGAGTTCATCAACGATATCGAAGCGGAAAATTGGCAAAGTCTGGAACAAAAGCTGAAGCAGACTCAACAAGCGAGACAGAATTACAAATTGTGATCCAAAAATTACAAGCCAATTCAACCAGTAATTGACGTTCAAGTTGAGACGCAAATAGTTGGTGTAGTCGCTAAAATAAAGCCAGTGTTAACGTTTAAAGCCTAGGAACGGGGCTTTTGAGAATTTAAAATTAAACAAGAGTAAGGTGCGCGCCGATCACCCTACTAATTTCTAATTCTCGGCTCTATTTCCCATGCCCAATGCCCTATGAATGATTCTCAAGCATCACCAAATCCATCAAAACCTGTCCATCCCCTAAAGCGGCTGCTGAAGTACGGGCGCCGCTACCGCCTGAAAGCTTGGCTGGCAAGTATCTGTTCGCTACTCAATAAATTCTTTGATTTAGCCCCGCCAGCATTAATCGGTATTGCCGTTGATGTGGTGGTGAAACAGCAAGATTCTCTCCTCGCTCAGTGGGGCATAAAAGATGTCTTTTGGCAACTGGCAATTATTACTTTTGTGAGTTTGATTGTTTGGACGTTGGAATCTGTTTTTGAATATGCCTATGATTATTTGTGGCGCAATTTGGCTCAGGATATTGAACACGATTTGCGTCTGGAAGCTTACAGCCATTTGCAGGAATTAGAATTAGCTTATTTTGAAGAACGCAGCACTGGCGGTTTGATTTCTATTCTCAATGATGATATCAATCAACTGGAACGTTTTTTGGACGACGGTGCTAATGAGGTGATTCAGGTAATTACCACTGTTGTTGTGATTGGGGCGGCTTTTTTTGCTGCATCTCCTGGTGTTGCTGGGCTGTCAATGCTGCCGATACCTTTTATTATTTGGGGTTCGATCGCCTTTCAAAATCGCCTCGCTCCTCTCTATGCTGATGTGCGGGAAAAGGTGAGTTTTCTGAACGGGCAACTGTCGAATAATTTGACGGGAATTACTACTATTAAAAGCTTTACTTCCGAAGATTATGAAATTCGGCGCATCGAAACACAAAGCCAAGCTTACCGCCAAAGCAACCGACGGGCGATCGTACTTTCGGCAGCTTTTATTCCGCTGATTCGGGTTGTGATTTTCTTGGGGTTTATTGCAACGCTATTTCTAGGCGGTTTGGAGGTTGTGGCGGGTCGGTTGTCTGTAGGAACTTACAGCGTTTTGGTGTTTTTGACCCAGCGGTTGCTGTGGCCGCTGACTCGCCTGGGAGATACTCTGGATCAATACCAGCGCGCAATGGCTTCGACTAATCGGGTGATGAATTTGTTGGATACTCCGATCGCCATTCGCACGGGTGATATTCGGCGGCCAGTTAGTTCGATTAAGGGTGAGTTGGAATTTAAAAATGTTACTTTTTCTTACAATCAAAGAAAGCCGATTTTGCAGTATTTTTCCCTGACTCTGCCGGCAGGAAAAACTACTGCGATTGTTGGGGCTACTGGTTCGGGAAAAAGTACACTGGTGAAACTAATTTTGAGGCTGTACGAGGTACAGTACGGCAATATTTATCTCGACGGTATAGAATTAAATAACCTGAATTTAAAAGATTTGCGGAGAGCTATCGGATTGGTGAGTCAAGATGTGTTTTTATTTCACGGTACGGTGGCAGAAAATATTGCTTACGGCAGTTTTGAGACTAACAATCGAGAGATAGTAAATGCTGCGAAAATTGCGGAGGCTCACGAGTTTATCGTACAATTGCCGGACGGTTACAACACTATTGTAGGGGAACGCGGTCAAAAATTGTCGGGGGGTCAGCGGCAGCGAATTGCAATTGCGAGGGCTGTTTTGAAGAATCCGCCGATTTTGATTCTTGACGAAGCTACTTCAGCGGTGGATAACGAGACTGAGGCGGCAATTCAGCGATCGCTCGAACGAATTACCAAGAATCGCACTACAATTGCGATCGCCCACCGTCTTTCTACTGTCCGCAATGCCGATTGCATTTGTGTCATGGAAGAGGGGCTGGTGGTAGAATCGGGGCAGCACGAACAACTGATCGAACAGGACGGAATTTATGCGGCGCTCTGGCGCGTGCAATCTGGTATAAGATAGAAACGCAGCGGTTTTGGGTAATTGGGAATTGGGAATTGGGAATTGGGAATTGGGAATTGGGAATTGGCAATTGGGAATTGGCAATTGGTAATATCATGTCTGGTAGCATCATAAGTATATGGGCGGGGCGGGTTTATGAGATAATTAGTTTGACTGGTAGATTGTTGGTAAAACCAGCCCCCACGAGAGCGAAAATTATCCGATCGCGAATCAACCAGAGATGATATAGTTGGTAATTTGAATCCTAACTAATGACAACGGCCAACTGCTAACTGCCAACTGACTACTGACTGCTGACTGTAAAATATTAGTTTATACAAACAAGAAGAGAAAATGTTTCTATTTGATAGCCCTGAGTCCAAACCCAACGAAAATAGCTGGAGCCGCAAATTAGATAAATTTGTGAAAGCTAATGAACATGAATTGGCTGCTTTGGCTTGGGGACTATTTTTGGAAAGGGGAGAAGAAAGCGAGGAAATTTTGGCAATTGATATTGCAGAAACTGCGCGTTTTGTGTATTGTAAGAAAGAGGCGGTTGAGGAGTTGAATCGTCAAGTAAAAAGTCATATTCAGGAAGTTGTAGGTGTGTTGAACGCTCACAAACCTGAGACAGAAGTGGCGATTTTGGCGATCGGTGAAGGTCAAATTAAGTTGATTCTTTTTGAACCTAAGCCTGAACCTCCTGTTTGTTTTGAGGAAGCCGCAACAGATGTTGATACATTGTTGGCTAAGCTGGAACAGCAGATGGTTGAATGTATGAAAGGATAATGTAAAATGCAATCGCTGCTCGATACTCGCAGCCCTTAAATTGCTGCGGGGTTCAGGATATCCTGTTTTTTGAGCCGTTGCTCACTTATCAGAATAACCAGCAATCAAAATAACCAGCGGGCGGCGAATCGTCATGCAAAATTTGAGCTTTGTCTAAAGTAGGTACAGCCTCCGCCAATTCTCTACCTACTTTTACCTCAAGCGCCCTGTCTGTTAATGGAAAGGAAAATTGATAGCTATCTTGCAAATATTTTGCCTTAGCAACAATCTTATCTTTCTCCAAAATCGGGCTGTTGCTACCAATTAAAATGCTATTACTTTCCTGGCCAACACACAGGCACACCTGAGAAAACACACTTTGAAAAGTTGTGATTTTTTCGGCATAAAACTGATCTCTGTGCAGCAGATTTGCTAGCAAAACTCCCTCGCTTGACAAGTGTTTTTCGCAGATTTGATAAAATTCTTTGGTGGATAGGCGGTGCGGAAAGTAGCCGTTGCCAAAAGCTACGTCGATCATGATGATATCGTACTGAGTATCTGATTTTTGCTGCTCTAAATACTCTCGGCCGTCTTGAATTGTTACAGTTAGCCGATCGTCGAATTTCACCCCAAAACACTGTGTAGCTGCTTCGATCGCGATCGGATCGACATCCGCACATTCTATAACAGTTTCCGGCAAATAGTGGTGCAAAACTAAGGGAATTCTGCCGCCGCCAAATCCAGCCATATAGATTCTTTGAGGTTGGCTTTGCCACACTAAACCCAACATCATCGCCTGAGTATATTCAGACACTAGATGTAAAGGATTGTTGAAATCGAAAAGAGATTGCAGTAAATCTGTTTGCCGATTTACTTTTTCTACTAAAGATAGCTTAATGTGCGATCGCTCTTTTGTGACTGCAACATAGTGAACACCAGACTCTTTGCAAAAAATAACTTTGTCTGGCTGTTGCTGCAGCCAAGCCAGCCGCTGTTGAATGGCAGCTAAATTCATAAGTTGCCAATTTTTGCGATCGTCAATCATTTAATACCAAATCCCACTTATTTTTTAGTCTGTACAGGCGGACGAGAGTTTGTGTAAATGCGATTTTAATCGCCGATATGTATAAATTAAGCAGACAGTATCCGTTTATATGCCACCAACTCCAAACCTGAAACCGAAAGTTCCACTTTTTCCCAGTCTTCCTTGTCACCTTCCAACTTTTCAAAGGCTGCTGAGGTGAGCAAAATCTCTCCGCGTTCCGCCAAATCCTCTCCCAGCTTTGATGCCAGATTAAATTCAGATCCGTACATATCCTCTCCTTCCAGCATCAAAACATCGCCACAGCCAATACCAATGCAGAGGTAAATATCCATTTCCGGGGGCAGTGTCGTGTTGACAGCCGCCGTGTGTTTCAAAGAGTCGATCGCAGCTTCCACCGCTGATTTTACATCTGGAAAAACTGCAAAAATATTGTCTGCTTCCTCCTTAACTACAGTGCCACCGTATTCGGAAATTAGCGGTTTGACAATTCCGTGCATCCGGTGAATCATTGCCAAAAAATGAATAATTCCGTAGCGGACTGTCGTGCGCGAAAATCCCGACATATCCATTACTAAAATGGCGTAATTTTTGCGAAAAGTGGCATTAATTTTTTCATCAATTTCAGCAATTCTTTCGGGATATTCGTTTCTTTCTTGCAGCAGCTTTTCTAAGTTAGCGCGGTTATTTGTTTTCATTTTATTTTAATTAAATTCCCAATCGCGACACAGTTCTTGAGGGCGGCCAGCAGGATGCACCGCACAATTTATCCCATCCTTACCGTAATAATAATCGCAGACTTTGCAAGGTTTAGTTTGCTCTAATTTTTTCATCAAAATTGCCCGGATTGTCTGGACTCGGTTGCGATACTTGTTTGCATTCGAGTGACTCGGTTCAATTGCCAAAGCTTGCTCGAAAGCTGCTAAGCTGGAATCGTACAATTTAATAATTTGGGAACTGTATTTTGTCCAAGCATCGGCATGGCTTTGATACAGTTCGACTGTACTTAAGTTTAAAATTCCGTATTCTGTCCAAGCGTCGGCTGAAGCTCGATCGAACTTAATATTGGCATTGAGCAAAACTTTTTTTATCGTTGCCAAAAGTTCCCTCGGCTGCCAAGGTTTGCTAACATAAGCCTCGGCGCGATCGCCTTGGAACCTCGCAAATAAAGCTAACTGCTGTCCCTTGCCTGTTAAAAATACCACTGGTATATTCCGAGTTTCGGGATTAGCTTTAATTAAACGGCAAACACCGTAACCGTCCAGGCGGGGCATTATGACATCTAATAATACTAAATCTGGGCAATTTTTCTCAATTCTAGCCAGTGCTTCCACACCGTCAGATGCCTGAATTACATTCAATCCGCTGCATCTCAACTGATGTGAAATGCACTCGCGCTGACTGCGGGAATCTTCCACCACTAAAACTGTACTCATCACTCCCCACCTGGTTTTTGAGGTAAACTTGTTCGCTGCTTCGAGTTGCCCTTGCTGAAATCAGTTTACCCGCCTTGGATGAATTTGTTATCACTGGCGAGCTAAACTTATTAAAATTGCAACAAATCTTAAAATGGGGAGCGAAGGTGATACTTATCAGAAAATGCTGGTTGCCAATACGCGGATCATTGTTGAAGGTTTAGGCGGTAAATATTCAACTTTTAAGCCTTAATAACGGCAAATCGTACTGATATCGGACGAAAACGTTGTTGAATTGCAACAGATAATCGGCTACTGTGTACGTTGAAGCTCTTAAGGACGACAAATGAATCGATTGCTCCTCACTTTACTTGTAAGTCCGACGCTGTTTGGATCTTTGATGTCTTTGAGCGCGATCGCAAATCCCGCTCAAATTGGCGAAACACCAAGCCAATCGGCTGATTCGCCCCAATGCGTGCGATCGCCCCACACTCAGCGTCTGACTTGCGTGCGGCTTCCTGGCAAGTCTGCTGCTGTGGCTTCTAAGCCGAGAATTACTTGGCAGCGTCCGGGTGAAGAACGGGTGGCGATGCTGGATTTTTCGGAAGAAGAAAGCGATGCGGCGGCGGCGCTGTTTGGCTGCGACTGCCAAGCGTGTATCAACTCGCTGCGGCAGTTGCGCGGTTTGCCGCCTCTGGATCTAACTTGAGGCCGATCGGACAGCATTGGGAGTCAGGCTCAAAAACCAGGTTTCCGATCGCTGCGGGCTTTGGAATGCCTTTAGCTTTCTCACTTTTAGAGAAATTGTAGTCAATTTGTTCCATGATTTCTAGAGATTTTTTATGTCTCAAAATCGGGTCTCTACTTTTTAGCTAAAACTTGTCTAAGTTGAGCAGTTGCTTGCTCAATTTTTTCGATACTACCTGGGTTTACCAATCCGTAGTAGTCAAAAACGTAAACTCGATTATTTTTTGTGGCTGTTAGTTGATTCCAAAATGAATCAGATTTAAATTCATCTAAAATTCCTTCTCCCCGATCGACAATAATGATTACTTCCGGATTAGCCTCTAAAATCTTTTCCGCTGAAAGGGTCACGTAGCCTCGCATGGGGCTATCTCCTTGCAATTGGGCGGCGACATTTTTCACATTAAACTTACCCAGCAAATCTCCAGCCCAACTGTTTTGATTGGGCGATAAAATCGGTTTTCTGCTTACCAAAACTAAAGTGGCGGGGCTTTGATTCGGAATGTCTGTTAAAAATGTTTGGTAGCGTTTTAACAAAGGTTCGGGATTAACATTGAGGGATTTAGCTAAGGTTGTTGTTAACTCTTCTAGGGATGTCCAGCTATCAATTTGAGTGAGTAAAGTTTTAATTCCAAGCTGCTGCAATTTTTGCATTGTTTGGTCATGAAATCCCGATGCACCTACCACCAAATCTGGTTTCAATGCGATGATTTTTTCCAAATTAGGAGGGGTGCGTTCGGCAGTGACTGCGGTAATCCCTGTAAATTTGGAGTTGCTGCTGACTAATGCGCTGCCGGGAATTCCTACAAGTTTGGTGTTGTCGAGTTGATGGATAATATCGGCGGTTAAAGGTGTTAAAGCTACAACTTTTTGTGCTGATTCGCTGTTAGTTGTTTGTGGTTGATTAACTGGCGGCGAACCAGCAGGAGTTGATTGCTCAATTTGGGGTGAAGTGGCGGCGGAGCAAGCGGTAAACGCTAAACTCAGCAACAGGATAGCGATCCGAGAAAAAAAAGTTTTGTACATAGTTTAGGCGGAAGTTATAGCGAGTTTAGACCAGGTTGAGACAGAATTGACGGGAAGTTCGATCGCACTTTAGCGCTTAATGATTTAAATATCAATAGTTTACGGTAGATTTTGTATCAAAAACCGCACTTATTGCCTGAATTATGATGTTTTAAGTATCTCTTAAGTTTTATTCGATCCTTTGGAATCACTACTAGGCAATAGTTTAAACCCTGTGGCGCTCATATCGAACAGCGGATTGTGGGAATAAGTTAAGAGAAATAATTATGAATAAATTGATAACTTAGTGCGAGGGCAAGGTTAAGCTGTTGCGGCATTTAAATTGTATGTCCAAAAAAATTCAAGTCCTGTGGGGTGTCCCGCCCGCCCTGAATATACAATTTAAATGCGACACATTATACTTTTTATAAAAGTATTAAGTGTGAATAGTAGGAGCGATCGCACAAATCTGCAAGCCTACAGAAGTTTCTAAAATGATAGCTTCTACGCCAAAAATCTTAGCTAAATTATCAGGAGTTAAAACTTGTGCGGGAGTTCCTACACAAAAAAGTTCCCCTTTATTTAACATAGCAATCCGCGAACTGTACCTAGCAGCTAAATTAATTTCATGTAGCACCGTAATAATCGTCAATTTGTGTTTTAGATTTAGTTGATTAAGCAACTCTAACAATTGCAACTGATAGCAAATATCTAAATAAGTAGTAGGTTCATCTAATAGCAAAACTTGCGGATTTTGAGCCAAAGCTAAGGCGAGAAAAGCGCGCTGGCGTTCGCCTCCTGAGAGTTGTTCGACGGGGCGATCGCGAAATTCCTCAATTCCAGTTTGACTGATAGCAACCTCCACCTTTTCCGCATCTTCCTTGCTCAATTCCCACTGCCACCACCCCTGGTGAGGAGAACGCCCCAAACTAACTAATTGCCTTACCGTCAAACCTTCTGGCACTGTTTGCTGCTGCGGCAAAATTGCTAATTTTTGAGCGACAACAGCAGCAGGTTGAGTATGAATTGCTTTGCCGTCAAGCAACACACTTCCTTGCTGCGGAGTTAGGATGCGACTAACTAACTTCAAGAAAGTAGACTTACCAGAACCGTTGGCACCGATGAGACTCAACCACTCACCAGGTTGTAAAGATAAAGTGATGTTGTGGGCGATCGTAACTTCGCCGTAACCACCAGTTAAATTTTGAATTTCTAAATTCATTCTATTTTGGTAATGGGTAATTGGGCATGGGGCATGGGGCATGGGGCATGGGGCATGGGTTACTAATAACTAATGACTGATGACTAATAACTAATGACTGATGACTAATGACTAATGACTAATAACTAATAACTAGAACGCCGATAAAGCAGCCAAACAAACAGCGGAGAACCCAACAAAGCCGTAACCGTACCCACAGGCAATTCTACCGCACCCAAACGAGCCAAAAAATCAGCAAAAGTCAACACCCAAGCACCGCCGATCGCACTCAGCGGCAACACAAAGCGATAATCATTACCAACCAACAAACGCACCCCGTGAGGCACAACCAATCCCACAAAACCAATCAATCCGCCGATGCTGACAGCACTCGCAGCTAGCAAAGTAGCAACACCCCCAATCAATAAGCGCGATCGCACCAGCGAAACCCCCAAACCAACAGCTAAATCGTCGCCCAAAGCCAGCAAATTTATCGATCGACCCAAAAAACATCCTAACAGCAAAGCCGTTAAAATATAAGGTGCTGCAACCTGCAAATCCGACCAACCGCGACCATTCAAACTGCCAATTAACCAATTCAAAGCAGCTTGCAAACGGCTGTCTTCAGCTAACAGCAACAGTGTAGTTTGTATAGCCCCGAAAAGAGAACTCACCGCCACACCAGCTAAAACCAAACGTTCCACAGAAATCCCCGTTTTAGTTTTTCCTAAAAAGTAGACCAGCATCGAAGTTAAAATAGCACCTATCCAAGCCGCCAATGGCACCCAAGTTTGAAATATTCCCAAAGTCAGCATGGTAATCGCAACTAACCCTGCACCTGCCGAAATTCCTAATACAAAAGGATCTGCTAAACCGTTGCGGAGTAACCCTTGCAGCAAAGCCCCCGACATTCCTAAAGCCGCACCAACCGTCAGCGCTGCCGCCACTCTGGGCAAACGCAATTCCCATAAAATAGTCTGATTGACAGCATCACCTCGGTGCAGAAATGCTTGCCACAATTGAGCTGAACTCATGGGTACCGCACCAAAAGAAAGCGAAAGAGCGATGGTTAACAGCAAACCCAATCCTAAGAATACAACTGCCTGAAAAACTCGATATTTTAGCCAGATTTTTTTCACAATATATTATACCGCTTTGCTTTTAGATAAATAGCCTTTTGGCAGAGTTATTTCTGGGAGATCGCCCAAACTCCTAAGAGACAATCTGGCTAGTTACTAAATACCATATATTCTCCTGTTTGTGGATAGATCGCGCTAGTTAACTACAGTAACCTATTCAGATTAACGCTCGATCGGAGATATTGCACCGCTCTGTAATTGTAGAGCTTGCGCGCCAACCGCATTTTCAGTACAATGAGAATGATTATCACATAAAGCGCGCGCGATCGGCTTGATCGCCCGTATCTTAGCAGAGGCGATCGCACTGGGCTTTCAGCGATGAGGTGCGATCTGCTTTGCAAATTAACAGCAATGCCTCTACAATTAACCAATGAGTAACAATGACTAATCTCACCGTACAAACCCCAGATTTAATAGCCAATCTTCGCAAAAGAGGGATGCCAGTAACTATAATTACCGGATTTCTCGGCAGTGGAAAAACCACTTTACTCAATCAAATACTCAAAAATCGCCAAGACTTAAAAGTAGCCGTTTTAGTTAACGAATTTGGCGATATAAACATCGATTTGCAGCTTCTTGTTTCTACAGAAGATGACATGGTAGAACTCAGCAACGGTTGCATATGTTGCACTATTAACGAAGGCTTAGTCGATGCAGTCTACCGAGTTTTAGAACGAGAAGAACGCATCGACTGCATGGTAATTGAAACCACTGGAGTAGCAGACCCGCTGCCGATTATCCTGACATTTGTCGGCACCGAATTGCGGGATTTAACCAATCTAGATTCTGTACTTACCGTAGTCGATAGCGAAACATTCACTCCCGATCATTTTGACAGCGAAGCAGCTTTAAAACAAGTGGCATTTGCAGATATTGTGCTGCTGAACAAAACCGATCTAGCTCCTCAAGAAAAAGTAGCAGAGTTAGAATCTTACATTCGCACAGTTAAGGAAGGAGCGAGGATTTTACACTCTCGATATGGTGAAGTTCCTCTACCCTTAATTTTGGGTGTAGGTTTAACGCAAGCCGATCTTTTCAACAGTCTTGAAACTGAGGAAAAACACGAACACCATCACGAACACGAACACCACCATCACGAACATCACCATCACGAACCCGATCATCATCACGAACATCACCATCACGGACATCACTCCAATCACTTAGACAATGACGGATTTATTTCACTATCATTTGAGAGCGATCGACCTTTTGATGTCCACAAATTTCAAGAATTTCTCACCGAAAAAATGCCCTTCGATGTATTTCGGGCAAAAGGAATTCTCTGGTTTAACGACAGTCCGATGAGACACATCTTTCAACTCAGCGGCCCCAGATACCAATTAGATGCTTCGGAATGGTTTACCGCACCTAACAATCAACTGGTAGTCATCGGCCGAAACTTAGATACCGCTCAAATTAAAGAACACCTGAACAGTTGCTTAGTTTAAGATCGTGTCTTAAAAACCCATGAGGACACGGCATTGCCGTGTCCCTACTATCTCATGCGTAGGTCCTAATCTCAAATCTCAAATCTCAAATCGATCGACCTTACCTGCTACAATCGAAGGTATAATATTAACAAAGTAAACCGTTACGAGTGAATCATGTCTGCAAACACCACGCTACCCGCAGCCTTAGCTAAAATCGTCCAGCGCTTTCAGCGACACTCCGATCCGAAACAGCGCTACGAACAACTGCTGTGGTATGCCAAGCGACTCCCAGCATTTGCCGAAAGCGACAAACTGCCGGAAAACAAAGTTTCTGGCTGCGTGTCGCAAGTTTATATTACTGCAAATTTGGCAGACGGAAAAGTTTTGTATCAAGGCGATTCAGACGCTCAGTTAGTCAAAGGATTAGTTGGCTTGCTGGTGGAAGGTTTGAGCGGATTAACCCCTGCTGAAATTGTCACCATTACCCCAGATTTTATTCAAGACACGGGATTGAATGTGAGTCTGACACCTTCTCGCGCTAACGGATTTTACAACATCTTTCAAATGATGAAAAATAAGGCACTTGCTTGTGAATTGAGCAAGCAAGCTGAAACAAATTAACAGAAAGAATCAACAGCCATGACTCAAACTACAAATTTAACAAAATCAAATTCTGGCAACTATCCCGCCGCAGTTCAAGAATATCTGTGGAAGTGGCAAGAAACGCAAATTAAAGTTATTTACGAAACCCGAGGACAGGGAAATACTGTATTGTTGCTGCCTGCTTTCAGTACGGTTTCGACGCGAGAAGAAATGCGTCCTTTAGCAGAATTGTTGGCTCCCCAATTTCAAGTTGTGAGCTTAGATTGGCCGGGTTTTGGCGAATCCGATCGCCCGCGAACCGACTATCAACCGCAATTATATCATCAATTTCTCAAGGATTTTGTTGAGTCAATTTTTAAGAGTCCGGTGGCTGTAGTGGCTGCCGGTCACGCTGCGGGTTATGTGATGCAATTAGCGCAATCCCAGCCCAATGTTTGGTCAAAGATTGTATTAGCTGCGCCGACTTGGCGTGGGCCTTTGCCGACGATGAGCAAACAGCAAAGCGGGTGGCATGGAATGGTGAGAGAATTAGTCCGATCGCCCTTACTGGGACAATTCCTATACAAACTCAACACTGCGCCGTCATTCCTCAGTTTGATGTACCGCCGCCACGTCTATGTTGATGCTGCAAAAGTCACGCCGGATTTCATCCAAAGCAAATGGCAAGTGACGCAAAAACCCGGTGCTCGATACGGTTCCGCCGCCTTTGTAACTGGTGGTTTAGATCCGGCAAAAGTGCGATCGGAATTTACCGATAATTTTCAACAATTAGCAGTGCCTGTGATGGTTGTAATTGCTGAAAATGCGCCGCCCAAATCAAAGGCTGAAATGGAAGCATTAACGGAATTACCGGGTGTTGAATCGCGAGTTATTTCTGGTTCTTTGGGTATGCACGAAGAGAATGCAGCAGCTTTAGCAAATGCGATTCAATCTTTTATTTGAGAGGATTAAGAGGGGATGAACCGCAGAGGGCGCAGAGAACGCAGAGGGGAGAAGGGAAGAGGGGATGAATGCAAGCTGTTTTTTTTACGTTAGTTTGGATAGTTTGCTATTGGTTTTGTCTGCCAGTTTATGCTGTCGGATATTCGCCGATGGTGAATTTCTCAAAGAGTACGATCGAAAGTGCGATCGACTTTCACATTCATTCTTCTCCGGATGTGATTCCCCGCAGATTAGACGATTTTGAAGTAGCGAAATTAGCTGCTAGGGCGAAGATGAAAGCTGTTGTATTGAAAAATCATTATGCCAGCACAGCAGCGCGGGCAGTTTTGGTTAATAAAATAGTACCAGAAATCGAAGTTTTCGGGGGAGTGGTTCTCAATCATTCGGTAGGCGGAATTAATCCCGACGCTGTGGACGCAATGCACCACATCGGCGGCAAATACGGTAAAGTAGTGTGGCTGCCAACGGTTGATGCTGAGCATCACTTGCAGGTTTTTCACAAGCCGGGAATTGGGATTAAAGTTGCGGAAAATGGCAAGGTTTTACCGGAAACAGCAGCGGTGTTGAAAATTGTAGCAAAAGAGAATTTGGTATTGGAAACTGGTCATATTTCCTCAGAAGAGGTGATGGCAGTTGTCGGGGAAGCTAACCTGCTCAACATTAAGAACATCCTGATTACCCACGCAATGGCAGATGTACCCGGTTTATCCCTAGAAAATATGCAAACAGCCGCCGCAGCCGGAGCTTTCTTAGAACTCGCATTTGTGAACGATTTGATGGGAGAAAGTGCCGCTGATGACGGACACAAAAACTGGCATCAAGTTTCTATTAGTCAGATGGCAGCAGCGATTAAACTAATCGGAGCCGAGCATTTTGTTCTCAGCACGGATTTGGGAAGAGAACCCGATCCTTTACCTGCGGAAGGTTACAAATTATTTGTTGAAAAGTTGAGGGATGAAGGCATTTCTCAACCTGAAATTGATTTAATGATGAAGGAAAACCCAGCTCGATTGTTAGGGATTTAGGAGTAATATTATATCGAATGGCATAACTATTTTAAAGTTTGTACTGAGAAATTCTGTCCTATCTTTGATTTCTCGTCAATTTGGATCTACTTCAGGTTCTTGAGATTCTGGCTCGCCCGCTGAGGAGTTGGTTTGCAATTCTGATAGCTGCGAATTTAGCTGCAAACGTTCTTGATAGACGGTTTCTAAATGATTTTCTAATTCGTCTACTTGAGATTGCAGTTGATTTTTAGCCTGATTAGCTGTATCGATTTGACTTTGAAATTCCGAGATTTGAGAGTAAAGATACGATCGCTCTCTGTTAGCCGTTTCTAACTGGGATTGCAGTTGCGATCGCTCTGCTTCGACTAATTGCAGTTGAGTTTGCAAACCCGACAGTTGAGACTGAAGTTGCTGCCGCTCTTGAATCGAGCGATCGAACTTAATTTGAGTTTCCGACAACTGGTACTGTACCTGCAATCTGCTTTGGCTAGCCGTTTCCAACTGACTCTCAAATTCCGACAGCAGAGCATGAAATTGAGAACGTTCTGCATCAACCGCCTCTAACTCTGCTTGCATTTCCAGTAATTGAGCGTTAATTTGCGATCGCTCCTGATCCGCAACTTCTAACTGCTCTTTAAGTTCTGCCACTTCTGCTAACTGCGACTCAGCTTGTTGAGCATTTTCTAGCTGAAACTGCAAATCAGTAATCAGAGCATCAATTTGCGATCGATCTTGGGCAATTCCTGCCAAAAATTCTTCCATTTCCGACACTTGATTTTTTAACAATTCTTGCTCGCGAGTCACAGTTTCCAACCGACTTTGCAACTGGGACAATTCTGAATTTAGCTGATTTTCATTCTGCACCTTTTGCCGCAATTCCGAATTTCGGGCATCCAACTGAGCAGCCAAATTCGATATAGCCTCCTGCGAACCCTGCATCCGCACCAAATTGCGTGAATTTCGCTTATTCAAAATTAGCCAGCAGACTAATGCCCCGCCTCCAAATCCTATGAATAAAAGTAATGCTTCCATTTGTTTTATCTAATTAATATAAATTGAGTTATTTTGATGCTTGGCCACAAAAGGGATATCAACAAATCGCTATCTTACTCAAAGCTATCACAACTTGCCAGCCTGTGTTTACTTGGCTCAACAATTTATATTTCTTTACAAATCTCTTTTGTTTACAGGTAAGGTGCAGCGCACCCTCCAAGTCCGATTAATGAAGCAAATCCACAATATGAGGAATAATTTCGATATGCTGAGTCAACAAATAATCCAACCTATCCGCCAATAAACTAAAAATTAAATCGTTATAACTCATCCCGTATTCCGCCAAACCTAAAGCTACCAAACTCGTCACATTTTCCCCTGGATGTTTCAGATCCGGTTTGGGATTTGCTTCCAAAACATAAAGCGAGCCATCAGCATCACTTCGGACATCAATCCGCACCAAACTGTTCAAACTAAACTCCCAATAAATTTTTCGAGCTAACTCAATTAACTCTTGTTTTAGTTCAGGTTCTTCACCGCCCATCAACCGTCCTCGATCAGTAGTAATCGCTTTTTGATCCATAGAAGTAAAGATACGTTCGTCAGACTCTAGTACCCGCTCCACAGTCGAAAAAGCAAAGGGTTTTGTATGTTTATCAAATCTGCCTTTAGCATAAGTAACATAGCCACAGACCGCTACACAAAATTCTCGTCCAGGCAAAAACCTTTCAATTAAAGCAGTATTGTGAGTGTCTCGGTGAACTTCGGCAACCGCCTGAGACAAACCCTCAATCTTGTCTACAAAATGAACGTACAGCGAAGCGCGACCGGATACTGGTTTAACAACAAACGGCCCTTGATAGTCACCAAAAGCAATGGCAAAACGTTGATGCAAATTAGGCTCCAAAATCCCTTGAGAAGGATGCCAAGTCATAAAGGGAGCGGTTTTAATTCCGACTGATTGCAGTTCTCGTTTAAAAGCGTGTTTGTTATCTAAAGTTGAACTATTTAAAGGATTATGACCGACATAAGGCATTCCCAACATTTCCAACAATGCGGGAGTGTGACAAACAGGATTGTAGCCCTGAACTCCGCCAGTATTCAGCCACACTAAATGGATATTTTTTTGTTTGAGTTGTTCCGGCAAATTCATGTCATCAGGCATGACAAAGACTTGCTGAAAGCCAATTTCTGCTAAGGCTTTAGCAATCTCGCGGGCGACTACTTCGTAACTCTTCCAAGAGCGGGGATTGTGAGTTTTGTAAATCACTGAGCCGGGGCGATCGCAGTCGCCGCCGAACACCACAGCAATTCGCAATTTAGCAAACAGCACCTCCAAATATTGAGGCAGCAAACTAAAGTCATAATGCCAGCGATTCAGGTTAATTGATATTGGAATCATTTAAGTATTTTTTCCTGTGTGTTTTATTTTTTATCGGCCGAACGGCTAGATTTTGCCAAATATATTCCCGCCAAAACTACGGAGAAAGCAAACCAATTAAACAAGCTCAAACTTTCCGCAAACAGCACCCCGGCAATAATCGCAGTAATCACGGGTTCTAGCAGCAGGAAAAGAGCGACAAATCCCGACGACAAACGACCGAGACTGTGGATGAGCAGTCCTTGGCCGAAAGCTTGACAAATCACCGCCAAACCAATTACAGCCAGCCATCCCTGCCAAGAATAAGGGAAAACTCGATCGCCCGCCAGCAGAACCAGTGGCCAAACCAAGATACTACCAATAAAACAGCGCCACATCAATATAGTTGTCGCCGGAAACTTCGTTCGCAAATGTTCTGCAATCAGCAGATTTCCTGCATAAAACATCGCCGATAAAAGAGCAGCAATGTCGCCGACAAGAGTGTCTCCCGCCGTTTGCAAATCGTCGATTCCGATCGCAATTGCGCCAGACAAAGCCACCGCCAGTCCCACCAAAAACCTGTTGTCAAAGCGCCGCCCCAACAGCAGCCATCCCCCCAAAGTAGTAAATAAAGGAGTTAAGTTTCGCAGTACAGTAGAATTAGCGACATTAGTCTGAGTCAGTGACCAGGCCCAGAAACCCAAAGAAGCAGAAGAAACCACACCTACGGCTGTTAACAGCATCACATCCCGTAGAGTGTAGCTCGATCGCTCTTCAACTTGGGCCCCAGACATTCGGCGGCGCGCAGCATCAGCACCATTCCACACTCCAAATACTACAGTTGCTATCCACAAACGGTTAAAAACAGTAGCATTCGGGCTGATTTCCCGTTCGCTTAACCTAATAAAAATCGCAGCCAGCGACACCGCTAGCAGCGCCGCAGACAGCGAAACGATCGCCCAAATTTTGCCTTGACTGTCAGCTAATTCACCGTTATTTAAACCGTCTTGCTTTCCCGAAACAATAGTTTGGTCTTCAGTTGTTAAGGCAGAGTTTAACTCGGTTTTTTCCAAAATATGGCGCTGAAGTTCAATATTTGGCTCTGGCAATCCCAGTTTTTTTGACATTATTAAAAGTTCCAATGAAGGCAAAAGGCAGTTGTCTAGGGTGCGTGACCAAAGAAGATTTTGGTGGCGAAGGGAATAACTCAAAAGTCACGCACTCTACTTACTGGGGCTGCACCAACTATTTTTTATAGTTAACAGCAGCTTAGGTTGAAGGTTTAACAGAAAGCCTTGTCAAAGCCTCCTTGAGCGCCGGCGGCAATTGCCGGATAATCTTGTTCTTGTCACGATCGACACCAACCAAAGTTACCTGTGCTGTCACATATAACTCCTGAGTATCAGCCGATCGAATTTCGTAATCCCAAAGCAGCCGCACACCCTCGGTAGCAGCGATCCGCGTTCTGACTGCCACAGATTGACCCATTTGTACAGCCCGGTGGTAGCGCAGCGAAAGTTCCACCACGGGCAATTCCAAACCCTGCGCCACCCAATCTGCATACTCGATGCCAAGAGAGCGCAAACTTTCGACCCTAGCTTCCTCCATCCAAGCAATATAAGTCCCATGCCAAACCACACCGCTGTAGTCAGTATGATGAGGGTACACTCGCACCAAATATTCAAACCAGCCCTCAGAGTCCATCCCGGGCCGATTTTGAATAGCACCAGCCGGTGCGAGTTCTGGTTGAGTTCGATCGTTCTCTAACACTTTACAAATCGTTCCAAAACGCTACATTTCTACAAATCATAAGACAAACTTCAGGCTTATGCTTGACTGTAAGAAACTAGAGTACCAACGCCCTAGTTTAACGTCGCACAAGAAAACTCAACTGTTTTTACCGCCAAAACCATGATAGAAAAAATTTTAGTAGCCGTAGCCGGTCGCGGCTTGTGCGAAGAGATGTTTAATATGTTGATGGACATCCCTTCCTTGCAACAAACCTCTGTCACCGTCTTGCACGTCGTGCCGCCACAAGTAACCTCCGATGGCATGGCCGAGAAATTGGAAGAAGGAGGAAAGATTTTAGCACAAGCAGTCCAGTCTTTGAAAATAGATCCCAGCAAAGTCAACCCCCGGCTCAAACAGGGAGACCCGAAAACCACAGTTTGCCAAGTCGCAGAAGAAGAACAATCCGACTTAGTAATTATGGGTTCCCGCGGACTCGGACGGCTGCAATCGATTTTGGAAAACTCAGTCAGCCAGTACGTTTTCCAGCTAACATCCCGACCGATGTTGTTAGTAAAAGACGACATCTACGTCAAAAAAATCAAGCGCGTCATGGTGGCGGTAGACAAATCAGAAGCTGCCAAACAGTCATTAGAGCTGGCGCTATCTTTGGTCAAAGAAGTCAGCGGCGGAGAGATAATTTTAGTACACGTCACCAAAGATTTGACGGGAAAAGCCAGCGAAGATTTAACAGCAAGTGCTGAAAAAGACCCCGTATTAGCTCCGGCAGTAGCACTAGCGAAACAAATGGGAGTTAGCTACCGCTGCGTGAGTGCTACAGGCAAGCCAGGGGAAGAAATTTGTCGGATTGCAGACGACTTGAATGCCGACTTGTTGGTAATCGGTTCCCCGGATCGGCGACCCAATGTTGCCAAAAACTTTGTGGATATCGATCGACTCCTGGGAAATTCGCTATCAGACTACGTGCGAGTTTATGCCAACTGTCCCGTCTTGCTAGCCCGCACAGTTGGCTAGAATCTCATCGTTAAGAGTTAGCAGCTAACACTCAACAGTTAACAAAAAAAGCGCCTCAGCAAAAAGCTGTTGGCGCTTTTTTTTGCAAGCAGCTTGCGCCTGACAGAAATAGCAGCAGTTGCTAATCTTTTCTACCTTGACGGCTAGCTGTTTGAATGTACAGAATGATTAGAAAAACACTGGGAACCAATACAAACAGAATGGTTGCCACAAACCCTAAATCGTTAACTTCCATGAAGACGCTCGCCTCTATCGGAAAATAGAAAAACACACACAACTAGGATATCACTCAAAGGCAAAAGGCAAACTCGAAGACAGAAGAAGAGCTGACGGACAAGCCTCTAAACCCGCTTTCTGCCTGGATGCCTCGCTGCCCAATCTCTTATTTGTCCTAGAAACCAAGTTTCTTTTCCTAGGCCGGCAAAACGCGTGATTATACAGTGAAATAGGAAAAAACACACAATTATTGCATTCTGCATTTTTCTTTCCTTCTGCATTAGAGCATCTCTAGCCTTCTGCCTTCTGAAAGTCACGGTTTAGTCTTCACGCTCACCTGGCCATTGACCATAGCTTGACAAGCCAACCGATAGTTTTCGGGCTTTTTCTTGAGCTTGCGGTTCTCAAAGTCAGTGCGGGGCGACAGATTTTCACTGCCCTCGACAATTTCCACAATGCAGGTGCCGCATTGACCAATGCCCCCGCAATTCATCATCTTTCCCGAAAATGTGTACAAATCGATGCGGTTTTCTAGAGCTTTGAGCCTCAAATTAGCCCCGTCTGCTGCGATGACTTCCTGATTTTCCTTCACAAACTTGATATTGGCCATTGCCGATTCCTTAACGCAGTTGACATCGAACTCTATTACAAAATATTAACTAATGTGTCGGACGTTTAATACCCGATGTCTAATTACCTTTGTGATTAAAGATCCTGAAGCGTAGCTCTCCCGTAGGGAATCGCCCCAACTCAATCTCAAGGAGCATCCGAGAGGTTATTAGTCGGAAGATTGCTCACAGCCCGCTGGAGAGACGAAAGCCCCAGGTTGTAGTTGATAATTGCAGACAATCGGTTTCTCTCAGCCCTAGTCAAATCAGTTTCCGCCTGAATCACATCCGTCTGAGTACCCACACCAGCTTGAAACCGCAGTCTCGCCAGACGCAGAGCTTCCCTCGACTGCAAAACCCCCGCCTCCGAAGTTTCGATATTCTCAAAATTCGACTCTAAGCCAAAATAAGCTTGTTCCACTTCGCGGCGCACCTGATTGCGGAGTTGGTCAAATCGACTTTCGGCGATCGTAATATCAGCATCCCGCTGTTTCACCCTGGCGTTCGCCGCGCCCCCGTCGAAGATACTCCAAGTCAGACTCGCCCGGATCGAATAACCATCGGCCCACCCACGAGGAATAAACGGAGCGGGGTCGTCAGGGTCTTGTCCCAGTACGTTGTAACTACCCCCAACACTCAGTTGAGGCAAACGCCCCGCCTGAATCGATCGCCTCTGCTGCTTGCTGATATCCCTCTGCACCAACTGCTGTTCCAACTCGGGGCGATTCCTAAAAGCCTGCACGATACTCTCTTCCAAAGACAGCCTCCAAGAGCCCGCTTGCTCTACCGGATCAGCCGCCGTCAAGTTCGCCGACTGGCTGATATTCAAAATCTCAGCCAGACGCCGCTGGGCAACTCGCTGATCGCGGCGGGCCACTGACAGTTGTTGCTGTTCGTTAGCCAAATTTGCCTGAGCCTGCAACACAGCAAACCGGGTTCCTACCCCGGCCCGTTCCAGGGCTTCGGCATCCCGCAAACTTTGCTCGGCATTTCTGACCGAAGCTTGGCGGATGGCAACTTGTCCGTCCGCGTTTTGCAAGGTGTAGTAAGCCTCAGCAGTGTCGAAGCGGAGTTGCTCGGCTTGGCGTTCCACATCCAGTTCCCGAAGGCGCAATTGTTCCTCTGCAGCGCGGATGTTAGCGCGCCGCCTTCCGAACAAATCGATGTCATAGTTCAACTGCAAAGTGCTGTTGAGACTGTTGTTGCCGAAATTTGTGCCGGCTTGGTCGGCGGGCTGCCCGGTTCCGTTAGCCCGAGAGTTGAACAGGCGCTGCCGAGCCCGGATTCCGAGTTCTCCGCCGGCACTCACAGAACGGCTGGCGTCCATTTGAAAATTCAGGTCTGGATAAAGAGCAGCTTGCTGTTCGCGCAAAGCGGCTCTGCTTTGTTCCACTTGCTGTCCGGCGATTTGCAAAACTTGGCTGTTGCGGCGGGCGAGGTCGATCGCCTGCTGCAATGTAATTGACTCTGTTTGCTCGATCCTGACATCCTCCGGGTTTGTCGGAAACTGCAGGGGATTCGGGTTGGGTTCCAGGGAAGCCGGAGGCTTGGTGTTTAAGAGGCCCCTCGGAGGGAGAGGGGGGAAACTTTCGTTCGGAGTGCCCCGCAGAATGGGTACCGGGGAACTCGGCACAGGAACATTGCTGGGAGGGATCGGGGAAGGCTGCTGAGTCTCTGTCGGTTCCAACCCTTTGAGAGGCGTTGAATCGGCCTGAGACAGAGTTGATGGGGAAGCCGGAGCAGCCTGTTGAGGCTTTGATGCTTGCTCGGGCTTGGTTGCGGGAGTTGATGCGATCTTCGCTCCCCCTTGCTGCTGAGACTCGGAGGTTTGAGGGTTAAGGGCGATCGACTGTTCGGCCTGTGATGCTGATTCTGCAGCTGTGTTCGAGGTCGATCGAACATTCGGCCCTAATTCGACGAGCTGATTGCTAGGGGCCAAGCTGTCCTGAGACTGAGCCGGAGGCTGTGCTGAAGCACTCTGTGCGGCGTTGCCCAAAGTAATTGCAGCGCCCACTCCGACTCCGATGATTTGACGAAAAACACGCATAATTTTTTAATTAGTCTGCAATCCTAGAGACAATTTTAGAGCAAGAGTTGGCTTCAAGTTTCTAGTTTGTAGCCTAAACTCGCCAGTTACAAGTCAGAATTACCCTACTCATCTTAACTTTTGAATGTTCGATTCAAAATTTACAATTCAACCTCAGCAGTTGCCAGACCGATCGCCGCCGAGATTAGTTCCTCTACTCCGCTCACTGGCAAAATCCGGGTTTTCAGCGAGCTGGCGAGCTGTTCGAGGCTCATGTCGTCGAGAAAACGCGGTTCCCCCTGTTTTAGCATCACCGACGGCAGCAGGATGCCATCTCCCAAGTCTCTCCCTTGCAAAGCTTCGAGCAAATCTTGCCCAGTGAGCAAACCAGTAACGGTGATACTTTGTCCCCAGTAGTGGCTGCACAGAGCTGCCATGTTGACGGACAAGCCGGGAATTTGGTTTAGTTGTTGTACGATCGGCTCAAAAGCTTTTTCTACAGCATTCCCCACCACCCAAACTAACTTGCGCGGGGGTTCGACTTGCATCGGTTGCAGCTTCTCAAAAGCCGTTTCAAACTGCTGAATAAACTGGCGAATCGAACCCACACCGTTACCAATTTGCGGATAATCTTCGTAATCGGCAGCCGACGGCAAATCTAAACCCGCAATTAAAAACCACTCGTCAGCCAGCCAAATACAGCGCGATTTTGAATTCTGCTTTTTTGCCTTTTGGCCACCTTTTCCTTTACTTAAAAGCACTTGAATTTTCTGCACTTGCTCGATTACTTCTCGCGCTTTTTCCGCAGTTACGGCGCTCAGTTCATCTTCTGCGGGGCGAAAGCGAGTTAAACCCACCGGCACTACAGCCACCGATGCTACAGCGGGAATATTTCCGGTATGGAATTTTGCCAAATCTAACAAAGTGCGTTCTAAATGTTCGCCGTCATTAATACCGGGACAAACAACTACTTGAGCGTGAATTTGCAAGCGACGTTCTTGAAACCATTTGATTTGTTCGAGAATCTGGCCAGCGCGGAGATTTTTTAACAGCCTAATTCGTACTTCCGGTTCGGTAGCGTGCACGGAAACATAGAGAGGAGAAAGCCGCATTTGCTCGATTCTCTCCCACTCTTTTTGAGTCAGATTGGTCAGAGTGAGATAGCTACCATAAAGAAAACTAAGTCGGTAGTCATCATCTTTGAGATACAAAGTTTCGCGCTTTCCAGGAGGCTGCTGGTCGATAAAGCAAAAAGGGCAGCGGTTGTTGCACTGAATTAGTCCATCGAAGAGAGCAGTTTCAAATTCCACTCCCAAGTCTTCGTCGTACTCTTTTTCGATTTCTAACTTGTGAGTTTTGCCTTTGGCATCTAAAACTTCTAGTTCAAGAAATTCATCCGCGCACAGGAATTGATAGTCGATCAAGTCACGGGGTTTTTGACCGTTGACGGCGACGATTGAGTCTCCGGGTTCAAATCCGATTTCGGCGCCGATGCTGTCGGGGATAACTTTGGTGATTAGGGCTGGTCGGGTTGATAATTCGCTCATATTTATTAGTTATTCCCAATTAATTATTTGTTATTAGTGGGACTCTGTTACACTTGTTTTGAATTGATAAAACTTAGGCTATTTTATCGCCAACGATGACAGCGATTGGAGCCGCATAATGAATTTTCTCGCCTCGAAAATGCGCGCCAATTCCGAGACTATCAACACCAATATCCTCTCTAAAAATTTCTCTGATTTTCTGGTCATCGCCGGGGTTGGGAAAAGAAGCAGCTAACTGTTGTTCTAGCCCAAGTTATACCTTGTAAAAAGCCAATTTAACATTTTGAAGATTGGCATCTGCGACTAATTTTGGAAACTCTTCCAGAGTCAAGGCGCGAGTATGAGAGGGATCGCGCAACTTCTCAATCCGGTCATAAGCATTCACTTTATCCGGTGGCAAAGCAACATCAGCAATCAGGATTCGACCACCTGGACGACATACGCGAACCATCTCTGATAGAACAACATCTGGCTGCAAAAAATGATGGAAAGCGTAACGACTCAGAACAATAGAAAAAGTAGCATCGGGAAATGGTAGTGTTTCAATATCTCCTTGTTGCCAGGACAGATTAATCAAGTTTTTCTGTTGCGCCAGAATCTGGGCTTGTTCGAGCATCGCTGGTGTGATATCAATGCCAGTAACGTGACTGGCAACTTCCGCAAAAGCACAACTAACAATACCTGAACCGCAAGCAACATCTAGAACTGTGTCTTTGTCAGATACACTCGCCATTTCTCTCAGCAGGTACAGAGACTCTTGATTTGTGTGAGCGTACAATTTAGAGAAGGGAATTGCCTGACGAGTGAACTGGTCGATGATGGATTCCTGATGTGCGGTCATAGTTTAGGATGTGGCTAGCGGAGAATGTTTACAGTTTAACTTGTCTAGGCTGAATTTGGCGATCGGGCAATTTGCCCTTTGTTTTCACCAGCGACTCATTTCTTCTGGCACCTTTTTAATGGTGTTTTGCTGTACCTGTCAGCAAGAAGCCTGCTCTTAAATTGGTCAGAGCAAGTAAAAAATTAAAACTCAAAGTAATATATCGCGCATACTCCCTCTCAGGTTCCTACGATCGCATACCACAAACTCAGCATCAGGCACAAACTCGCTAAATGTTGCGGAATCAAAGATTTAATTGAGCGCTTGGCAATTTTTTGAGTCACAAATAGTGTAACTAATAATGATACAATCAAAGTTAAACCTTGCAAGAAACTAATCACCGCTGGATCGCCAATAAAACTCGGTAAATCGTCTCTAATTTGTCCGAAAGTGGCAAAAGTTACGGGAATCAATCGGCCGCCTTCCTGCAATCCCAATCGCCAATAGTGAGCCAAACTACCGCCCCAGACTAAGGGTAAATAACCGTATGCTAGAGAGACAAATGAGAGGGGTTTGTAGGTTGTAAATGGCATGGTTTCTGCTTGTCCCAATCGATAAACTGCCTGCATGATTGCGTAGGCAATTAGGGGAATTATCGGCGGGATAATTAACACTGCGATCGACAGTCCTAAATGAGGTAAAAATTGCTCTAAATTGATGCCCAGCCCCAACCAACTATTTATCTCCGGCAAGCGATGCAGATAAATACCGCCTAATAATAGAAATAACAGGGCAACTTCATAACTGTGAGGAACGTGGGTAGTCCATAATTCGATGCCGGGAGGGCGCAGATTTAATTCTACCGATCGATGCGGACAAGCTTTCAAACAAGTCATGCACAAGACGCAATCTTTATTATCGGTTAATTGGGCGGGATGGGAATAAATCGGACAGCCATTAGTAGTTAATCCTTCCCCCAAGCCGGGGCCGCCTTTGTAACATTGGTAGGTGCTGCATTCCGCCCCGCAGGTTCCTTGTTGGGCGCGAAGTTCGATAATTGAGAGTTTAGCAAATAATCCATTCATTCCCCCGATCGGGCATAAATAACGACACCAAAATCGCCTCTCGAAGATTAGGGAAAAAATTACCGCTCCGGCGGTGATAAGCAACAACAAACAACTGGATAAATAGGCGGTATTTTCTAAATTCCACAACTCTTCCCACAGAAATATCAGAGTAAATAGTCCAAATAGAACCCAGCCACCCCATTTTTCGGCTCGTTGGCGCGGCCATTTATTGAGAGTTCGAGGGAAAATTTTCAGCGATAGTTTTTGGACGATTTCCCCATAAATCATAAAAGGGCAAAAAGCACACCACAATCGCCCGATAATGGGGAATAATAATAAAATTAACGGCCACCACCACGCCCAAAATATATTTAGGGCAAAATTATGTTGTCGATCTTGGGGAGCAACAAATAGGATAATTACCACTAATGCAAACACCCAGGTAGTAAACCAATAATTCACGCGATCGGGATACCAATCGCTCCGTAAAAATTGCCGAAATTTTGGATAAATATTTAATAAATTCAGGCGAAACTTTTGTTTCTTCGCTGCCTGTGCCCAAAACACTTCTTCCGTTAATACCTGACTCCCCTGTGCTTGAACTAAGGCGCGATCGACCATTCCCTGCAATTCCTGCAAATTACCTGGAAAATCGTAGGCTTGTAAGCGGCGAATTGCTTCCGGTGTAACTTGGGGCTTGACTAATTTCTTTTGGCGAGCAATGATATTGAGATAATAGTTGACTTGTGCCTCTAAATCTGCTTTTCGCACCCGCAAGGATGGGACTTTAATCTTGTGTTGTGTCAGCTTATCTAGCTTGGGCTGCACAATTTCTGAGATTAAAATTATCCGGGCCTTACTAGAACGCGGTGGTCGCGGTATTTGTCCTTCCTTGACAACGGGCGTATAGGTTCCCTCGGTTAATAATTGCTGAATTTGGGGGCATAATTGAGCGGGTAATTCTTGCACGTCATTTAAAATTAACGTCCCTTCTCCCAACCATTCCAACAGCCCCGGTTTGCCGCCCAACCGCCCGAATAATTCCGCTCCATTGCTCTGAAGTAAAGCAGTTTTAATCTGAATAATTGGCTCGTTGCGACGCTGGGAACCGAAATGAATTAAAGCAGCTAAATTATCTTTTTCTAAACCAGGTTCGCCAGAGATTAATACCGATCGGCTGTCACTCGATGCCATGCGAATTTGTTGGCGCAATTTCACTGCATAACGACTATTGCCAATGACTCCTCGTTTTGCCCTGGGTACTAGATAGCTGCGGAGGGCATTTTGACGCTCGCGTTCGTAGGCAATTTCTGCTTCTAACTGCTCTAATTTCGCTGCCAAGCGTTGAGCGTAGGCTTCGGTAATGCGTGGATATCTTTTTAGCAAATTGCGCCAGCGATCGGCACTAATTACCCAAAATTGACATTCTGTCCGAGTTATAATTCGACTATCGGCAGGTTGCGATCGCTGGAGGGCAGATAAATTCACGATCGCCCCCGGCAACAAACTACTCGCCCACATTAATCCCGGTTGTTTGCTGCGGTAGCGATCGGCCTGTCCTCGTTCTAGGATATAGAGATTAGTGACTGGTGTATCTTCGATTACCACTCGAAATCCAGGGGGAAAAGTTGCCATTTCCATTTCACCCGCGATCGCCTGTAAAATCTCGCGGGATAATATGCCTAATTCGGTGGTCGATTCGAGCCAGTTAACTAATGTTTCGGTAGACATCGCTTAGTGTCGGCGAAAGCCGAATCGTGGTAGTTGGTGTAGAGTCTATTATATTCAAAAACTCGACAACCATTCCTCAGCCATTTTATTTGCATAAGCCTATTTTAGCGTTACCCTTGAATTTTAACCCGATCGATAGCCCATTGTAAAAGTTAATTAAACTATATCGATACCGCTAACATTAATACGAAAATTCACCATCTCCTCACTAGCATTAAAATGTAAGGCAATTTGAGCAACGGTCATCTTTTTCTGAACAGCCCACAATAAGCCACGTCTGGGAATTTGCAAACATCCTCCTAAATATACTGCTTCGTCTTCGTCTTGTGGTCGGCGTTGAGGAAGCCCTGTTTTAGGATCGAAACCAACCATCTTATGTTTAAGAATGACATGGGCGAATTCGTGCATCAAGTTAGATTCTTGTCTGGTAGGTGCATGACGAGAATTATGCACGATGCAAAGTGGATTTTTTTTACGGATAATTCCTGCAGACCAATTGTCACTATCGCATAAGATTTTCACTTGTTCTGGTTCGGTATTAGGTACTGTTTCAGCAGTGAAAATTGTTGCTTGAAAATATGTTGCTAAGACTTCTGCTGATAATGGTTGGTAGGCTTTAAAACCTAAATGATGGCGTTGGTCTGTTGCGATCGCTTCCAATCTCTGCCTGTTCTCTCTTGACAAGCTAGTTATTAATCCCACTATAAATTATTTCCCCTCCTTTTGATTTTGAGATAAGTCTTTATATGCCGCTTTAACTAAAGATGCTAAAGCACTCGCGATCGCAGGATCGAGATTTTTGTCAGCCCGTAACTGAATAGCAATAGCTTCAGGAGTATTGACAGCTTCTTCATCTTCGGTATTTTTAATTAGTTCTGCTGGCGGTACTCCCAACCAATCGCATAAAGCTAAAAAAGTTTCCATGTCTGGAGTCTTGCCGTTTTCGACTCGCGAGATAGTAGAAGGGCTAACGTTGCCTATTTCCTTGGCTACTTCCCGCAATCCGCGATTGAGACGCTTGTTGCGGACTAGGCTAGCCAATTTTTCTATGTCTAAATAATTTCCCATCGTTGTTTCACCAAAGATATTTTCGTTTCTCCCTTGACACGGCAGGTGAGAGTCGTGTATGCTTGGTGAAACGATTGTATCGCTCGTAAGAAGCCGTGGCTGTTAAGTAATGTGTACTTAGCGGTGCAGAAATTAAAAAGCGGCGATCGAAAATCGGGTTAGCCTCAAATCTTGCACCCTCAAATGCCGTATTTGCGTTGGCAAAAAATGGCTAGAGGATTTTATTCAGCAACAAAGTAGCTTTATGCACCACCAAGGTAATGTGTACGCGCAATTTATTTTTTAGCGATATCAAGAGTAAGAGGAGGCACATCCCACCTTATCAATTTTGTTCACTTTACAAAGGATTGCTTTGATGGTTACTAGCAAGAAAACAGAAGTCTTTGACTATCTAGTAATTGGGTCAAAAGAATATCTAGAACGAGACAAAAAATATCCTTATCCAGATTTGCTGCGTCACGCAATGAATTGTTTGGC
Organism: Microcoleus sp. AT3-D2; assembly: GCF_036705715.1. Taxonomy (NCBI): domain Bacteria; kingdom Bacillati; phylum Cyanobacteriota; class Cyanophyceae; order Oscillatoriales; family Microcoleaceae; genus Microcoleus; species Microcoleus sp. AT3-D2. The sequence continues at coordinate 56,900 of NZ_JAUBVE010000018.1, forward strand.
TTTTGAAATAAAGCAAAGTATTAGTTTTCCCAAAACAATGAATGGTTTTTTGAAGTTATTGGAAAAACCAGTAAAAAAATGGTGTCCTAGTTCTTCTATCCCCAAGGAATTCGATCGCGATTTGGGTTTAATGGATGAAGGGAGTCTCAGCGAAGAGGCTAATGATTATCTGGCTGAAGTATTATTAGAGAAAGGAGGAATCCCTGAATACGCCCGCGCCAGTATTAAACAACTAGCAATTGACAATTTAAAGTTCACAAAAATTTTAAACAAGCTGCGAGAGGTTTATAACGATAGCGATTCGGAACTAGCGCAGAAGGAATATTTATTAGTGCGTCGTTTTCTGATTAAAAATCCCTACACTACTCCCAGTCAGATTCGTAAGACTTTTATGCGTGGCAAGCATATTTCTACCGAAGAAGTTGGAGAGTTATACGAAGAATGTCAGGAGAATCAAACCTATTGGTATTGCGATCGCTGTGGTGTGTTAACTGAAAAACACGGAAAATTGAAAGGCATAAAACCTCGTTTGTGCGGAAATCATCATAAAGATCAGTCTTATGCCCATCAGGTTGAGTGGGAAACGGGTTTACTTCGGATTAAAGATGGCATTCATCAACGAGTTTGTTTTCCTGGGATTCCCGAACTTAATTTATGTTCGGCTGTAGAAGAATTAAAAGAAAAACATCCAGCCTATTTACACCAAGTCAAATTATATCCGGGTTTAGATCGTTACGATTTACAGTTGGGTTTCGGTGATGGTACGGTATGGGCGATCGATATTAAAGATGTGCGCGATCCTTATAAACTCGCGAAAAATGTCAAGCCTTTATATAGCGAGGGAAGTTTGCGTTATGATGAGAGTTTTTATGTAATTAGCGATCGCTGCATGGCAAACTATCCAGATTACTTAGAAATTCTCCGACAAGCAGCGAAACAGCTACCAAATGCGACTCATGTTGTAAGTGAAAAAAGTTTTAAAATCCGCGTAAATGACAAAATTGCCGAATTACAAAAAGGAGGAACAGTTTAAATGCCTAGCAACACTTTATTTGAACCACCTGCTGATTTTACAAATCGCATCGCTGCTTTAGAAGAACAGGGCGTCCAAGAACCAAAATTACTCTTACAAGTCGAACTTGGTTTTGCCTTAATGGAAAAGTTGCGCTTAGATGACGAACCGATTACCGCAGTCTGGGCAATTTTAAGCGGGATGTTTATCAAACATCCTAAGTTACAGAATTTAAGTGCAGAAGATAGAAGGGCGATCGCAAATGTCAGACAAATTGTCCCTTTTTCAGCTCGTTTTAACTGGCTGAATGCTTTGCGAGATTATCTGAGAAGGATTCCTGCAAATTGGCGCAATTATGACTTCAACATTCAAGATTTAGATAGTCAAATTATTGACGGCGCTAAAAATTTGCAACAACAAGCTAATCAATGTATTTACGAAAAATGTCTGACTGCTACATTAAGCTATCGCCGAAGAGAACGCGGACAAGTAGAAGATGATAACTACTATCAATTTGAATCCGAGACAAAAGAAGAAACAGTAAGGTTGCAGGTTAAGTTTACTCAAGCACAAATTACCACACCTTATCCTTTACCCTGGTTTGATGGAGTACAAGAGCGATCGCCTGTTGCTGTTAATCTTGCCGATTTAGAAGCAGAAGCTATCTTTTTAGATAATAGAGAAGAAGCGTTAGCACAACAGTATTCTTGGCCAAATACCGCTAAAGGAAATTGGGTAAAACGTTTAAAGAAACTTAACTATCACAAAGTTTTACCTGGAAATATTGTCGAACAAGAACCCGCACAGACTTTAAACATAGATGGGTTTACTCACGTTCCGGGGATGGTAGCAGCAGGAAAATCTACTTTATCCTTGCTGTTAGCTAGTGGTGTAATTAGGAACCATCCAAAACGCCGAATTACTATAATTGTAGGCGATACTCAATCAGCTATTAAAATAGCGAATCAAATTAATTGGTGGTTTTGTGACGATCCAGAAACAGACTATCCTGTAGCTGTGCCAATTTTGGGTCCCACTCAGCGAGATAAACATTTACAAGGCTTTTCTGATTCTGATGATTATCTGGCACATCTTGAAAGAGGACAACCCCACTGGGGCGAACGTTGGTTGAGTGTTGTCTGTCCTTTACAGGCAAGAATTTCTCAAAGCGATCGCAATAATATTTTAAACGGCAAACCGCTCAAACCGGGAACAGAACCCTGTGACAGTCTCAGAAAAGCACCCAAGGATAAGACAAAAACAGCCACGGGTAAAGCTTATTTTTGTCCTTTATTCGATCGCTGTCCGTCACAACAAGTATATCGGGATATGCCAAAAGCCAGAATCTGGATTACTACCCCTGGTGCAATGGCACAAGCAGGAATGCCCTATCACTACGAATTACGTCCGATTAAAATCGGTGAATTAGTTTACGAACAGTCGGATATTGTAGTGTTTGATGAGGTGGATACTATTATTGAGTGGTTTGATAAAGTTTATGCGGAACAAGTAACTCTGACGGATCGGAGTAAAAACGGTGTTTTTGATAAAATTAACGTTAAAACTGAACAATCAGAGAGAATCGATTTAGTGCGATCGCCTTTGAAAGCGAGATGGAGTGCCTCACAAAGAAATGCTCAAACGGCAATTAACGCTACACTGACGCTTTTAAGTGATGAATTAGGGCATGAAGTTCTGCAAAAATGGGTGCAACAGGGTTATTTTACGCCTCACGTTCTTTTTTATAAGCTAGCGCGTCGTTTGGCAGGGTTAGAAGAGGTTAATTCTTATCCGCGATCGGAACAGCAATTAAGAAGTGACGAGCGACAAATACCATATATAATGGATGATTTTGATGATTTTCTCAAAGACGATCCTGTACTGACCCGCAATAGGTCAAATCCTGCTACAACAAGGTTATTAGAAATTGTACGGCTGATTAATAGTACGGGAGAAAGTGCGACTGATGAAGATATTTATGATGATTGTCGCAACTGGATAGCTACTTTTTTGCCTGCCACACAAAGCAACTTAAATCGATTGCGAACCGAGTTAGCTACTCTCAGAAGTCAGCCCAATGCAGAAGATTTGTACCCACATCTGACAGAAGAGGAGTATATAGATACTATTGAGACTTTGGCGATTCGTTTGCAGTTTGCTCTCACTATTACTTTGTTAGATCGCCATACCAAGATAGTATTTTATGAATGGCAAAATCGACCTAATAATATTCGTGAAACCTCTCCCCATCGGCGAATGCCAAGCGCCATGATGAATATTCTGCCATTACCAGCAACAGGCAGACAATTTGGTACTTACTATTCTCGCAAAAATAGCAATACTCTGAGCTTATTTGCTTATACCAATATTGGGCGAGATTACGTACTTAACTATCACCGCTTGTTAACCGATTTTGACGGGCGACGAGGCCCAAATGTTTTAGCACTTTCAGGAACATCCTATTTACCCGACTCAACTACCTTTCATGTGGGCGATCCTCAAGGGATATTGATGCCCGAAGCAAGCGCACAAGAGGCAATTAAGCAAAGTGAGTTTAAGTTTATTCCGCAGTTTGACGCTCGAAATAAACCGATTCGGGTTTCTGGTAATTTGAGTAATAAAAAGCAAGCCAATGGTAAATTTACCCAAATTGCTAAATCTCTAGTTACAGATAGCGGTAGCAATCATTTGATAGAAGAATTGCAAAAACTGAAAGAATTAGGCGAAACTCATTCCGAACTCTGGCAAGATCGCGATCGCATTTTAGTATTGGTAAATTCTTACGAACAGGCTAAATTGGTAGTTGATGAGATGCGCAGCTATTGTCCCACTATTCGCAAGCAAATCTACCATCTAGTTAATGATGAATTAGAACCTACAAAAGACGGTAAATCGCAACCAGGAGAGCTAAAAAGAGCAGATATCGAAATATTTGGACACAATCAAGGTAAAATACTCGTTGCTCCTATAAGCTCTATTGGACGTGGTTTTAATATCTTGAATGGTAACGGTAAAGCAGCTTTTGGTGCAGTTTACTTTCTGACTCGTCCTTATCCCCATCCTAATGATACCCAGGCGATCGCTCAAGAGATGAATCGACGCGCTTATGAGTGGTTGGAGAAGGAAGACTTTATTGCTTGGCAACAGGGAGACGGCATTGCCCATCGTGCGGAATTATTGCGGAAAACAGCAAATACTTATTGGCGATCGATCGAACAACGTTCTTATTATAAAACTCTGCGGGATAATAAGGATTTATGTTCCTTTCCGCGCTACGATCTAGCTGCAACTACATTAGGCAGAATTATTCAAGCAGTAGGGCGTTTGATTCGCGGTGGTGTTCCTTTTCATGGTTATTTTGTCGATGCGGCTTGGGCGGATAACAGCGCTAAAAAGCTTGCTGCTATTAGAGGAGGAGAAGATGCTGATGCTATCGATAATGATACGGAAGAAAACAGCTTATTGGTAGCAACTATCCTCAGAGTTTGCGAGTATGCAGCCGAAAATAACTCTGTTGGAAATGCTTTATATAAGCCTTTAGCTAATGCTTTAGAAAATATTGAAGGCGTTGACTACTAAAATAGTTGTAGAGCCATCCCTGTTTTTCATCACCGTAAAAACTTTCATTTGGAGTACAGATTATGCCTGCAAAAATCAACCCTTCCTTTGCTTTACCTGCTCGTATGGATTTAGCGATCGATTCGCTATCCGATGCAAACATCGCCGTATTAATGTTTCCTTTCGCTAAGGAAGTAAAAGAATTTTGCCAAAATCTCGAAAAAGTCTTCCGCAATAAACAGACAATTTATGCACCGTACCGCCAATTAAATAATGCTATACTAGCTTGTAGTTCTACCTTAACGCATGGCTTTGAATATTTAGAAACTGTAAATTACATCCCTCAATATCGCGCTTTAGCTGTTGGTACAGGAGCCGAATCAAGTATACCAACACCAGAAAAAATACACGAACTGATTTATATCTGGGCGCAAACTTGGATCAAACAGTCTTTAGAAAAGAAAGGCCAACGAGACGAGATTCAATCTGTATGCGATCGTTTTCTAGAAGCTATAGATAAAATCCCTGAAGATTGGCAGTGGGAATTTATTGCACTTAAAACTTTAATTAAAGATCTTAATGCTCAAAATGGCTTGGGTTATCAAGCGATACCAAGTTTATTAGTAACTTTGTTACACGAACAAACCTGTACTATTTCTTCTGGAGATATGGAACAAACGCTCAAATGGCGTAAAGTACAAGGAGGTAGTTCAACAAGAACAGGGTTACATTTAGTTAGTCAACCTTTTAAAGCAACTTATTTTGAGGAAGATTACAGAAAAAGTGGTGAGAAAAATGCTAAAGAAAAAGAAGGTTATTTTGCTTATCGTTTAGATTTTTATTTGCATACTCAAGCAGGAAGATTTCACACAGAAGGCCATTTAAAACCTTGGGTATTCATACACCTTAGTTGTCAAAGATACGCTCACGAACCTTTAGTAGATGCTAATCATGGTCGGGATATTTCAATCTTAATGGGCATGAATCAAGCTCGTTTAGATAAATATCCGATCGACTCAACCTTAGTTAGATTAACTATTGAAAATCAAGCTCATAAAAATTGGCAAGAACAATTACCTGATTTATTAACTGAATTTAAAGCGCGAGCGCTTGTTAATCCTCAAGAGATTTTGAACAACCCTAGAGGGTTTGGTAATTTAGATGATTTTGATGATTGGAATCAAGATGAATATTATATCGTCCATGCTGAAGGCTATGAATACAAACAAGAAGGTCAAAATGGCAGAGGACACGGACATTCTATTAAAACAGGGTTTAGTTTAACAGAAAGTGCCGATATTACTAATCAAATATTGCAATTGCTAAATGGTGTATTAATTCCCGATCGCCCAATGGCATTCGATCGACCCGTACCTGCTGGTAAAAAACTGCCTTTAGCAATGAGCGATTACGAATTGCATCGCAAATCTTTAATTTCCTCTGCGCTCAAAAAATTAACTGGAGAAGCCAAACAGCAATACATAAAAGACCAGCAAAATGTTATTGCAGGTGCTATTAAACGAACAATGAATAGCAAACAGATATATTTATTTATAGTTTACTACGAAGAACACACTAAAACATTAGTTCGCCAGCAGTTACGTCAAGCTTTTTTATTGCAAGACGGCGATGAGTTTCCAGCACACATCAATGTTATAGATGTTTTTATTCATGACTCCAGTCTCTTAGAAAAATTACCCGTGTCGGGATTGCCTTCAGTTAACGCTAATTTTGATGAGGAAATTAACAAGCAACATCAGTTGAAGCGTCAAGCTTGGCAAAAGTTTATTAAACAAAATCTCGTTCCTTTAGTCAAGGAGCAAAATAATTGCGAACTTTTTGCCATCATTGAAATCGGAACGAGTAAAGTAAAAGGAAGACATCCTCAACAAAGTATTCGTGGAGCTGTCAGAGAAGCTTGTGTATTGGAGAATATTAATTCTCAAATGCTGCAAACAGTTAAAGCAAAAGACAAAGAAAATCCCGAAGATGATACAATGTATAGCAAAGTGAACGAGGGAAGAGTATTAAACGCAATATTAGATGTAACCCTGCGTCAAACAGGAACATTATACGGTTTACCTTCAGAAGTTTATCAACTTGCAGGAATACCAGAAAATTTTGCTCAAAAATTAGATGTAATTGCTTTCTGTCGCCTTCAAAAAAATAACTTTATCGGTAAAACTCCTTTTCAATATGCAGTAGCAGTTCGCCTTAGTGCTGGAGGCACAGTAGATGTTTTGCTTCCTCACCAACCGCAATGGGTTCCTTATTCAAAAGCAGGAATAGCTATAGGTCAATTATTTCATCAGGTACGAAAAGCAAGAAATGCAATAGAAAACGATCGCAAAATTATCGAGCTAGTTCAAATGAAAGGCGGACAGTTAGTGAAATTTGTTGCTGACGTTTTAAGCCAACATCTTGAAAATCCCACAATTGCTTTAATTGAAGCTGATGTCTGGCGGAATGAGCGTACTAAAGATGGCACTAACAATCAAGCTTGGTTTCAATTAAAGAATGAGTATTTATTTGAACAAAAATATATTCTCAACTTCGAGCGCGTACCGGGTCATAATTGTCAATATCCAAGAGACGACAAAAACTTTGAAAACTTACTTGGCGTTGTTCGCATTCGCAGTAACCATGAAACTCCACAGTATGTAACTAATAGAAAAAGTTGGGACGAAGATTCTACAACTTCAGATTTTACAGAACTAAGTGGATTTATAGATAAAACTGTTCCAGAATTTTTACACTATTTTTCAGTTGGTAAAATTCCATCGACTCAGAAGAACCAAAAAACTCCTCAAGCTAGAGAATTGTATAAAAGCGATCGTGATGGGGGTATATATGCTGCAAATATTCCCTACAAACATCAACAAATGCTCGAAATGCTGCCATTTTTTGTTCGTCGAGAGTTTAAAACAGAAGACAATCTTAAAGCACTTTGTCGAGTCCCGCATTTTCTAAGAATTTCGCCCGCATTTACAAGAGGAAATATTAGTCATCCATACCCAATGCACTTGGGAATAAAATTGATTGAAGATTTTCTCTGTATTTTATATCTGGAGTTATAGGAAAAGTTGATTATATCAGTTCACCATCTTTAATCTTGGTCTCATTTTCAATAGACTCAAAAATTTGCGAAATCTGTTCAGTATATCTGATGTGAGCAACACTTTTGCTACTTCGCGCCCGATCGATATATTCGCGATATCATTGGAGTCAAATATTTGTGACACAACCAAAGCACGCGGTAACTGATCATCGAACCCTTGAATATTGGACTATTTTCTGGCCAGCCTTCGGGCGGATTAAAGTAACCCGATATCATTCGTTTAGTCATCAACCAGAAATGCACGTATAGCGGTAGATCGACATAAACCAGAGTATCCGCCTCATCAAGTCGCAGCCAGACGGTTTCCATGCAACCAAATCCGTCAATAATCCATCTGTCAGTCTGCAAAATTTCCTGATGGGCGCGCTTGTATTCTTCCTGTGAAACCTCAACGCCGCCCGATCGATATTTAATCTTGTCCAAGACGTAAAGCGGCAACCCAGTGATGTCCGATAATCTCTTGCTGAGAGTTGATTTACCGCCTCCAGCGTTGCCCAATACTGCTACTTTTGTAAAGTTTTTCCACGTCAATGATACTTTTAGAGTTTAAGGCTAAGGCAAAAACAACTCAATACGCTGCTGCAGACGAAGCGATTAAAACCGCTTAGTTTGTCCGCCACAAATGTGTCCGTTTTTGGATGGGCAACCGAGGTGTGGAACAAAAAGATATGTATCGTCACAATACAGCGTTGAGAGCCGAATATCCCTTTGTCAAAGCCTTAAACTCTCATGCTTGTCAAGTTGCAGATCTTACGGCATATATAGGGCAAAAAAGTGTGAGTAAGGTGCTAGGGCGAGCGATTGCTTTCTTACCCATTACCGAACATACCTCACTGCCCTTGAGAAGGGCTATAATTAGGTTCAAGTTAGTCGTGTTTTAGATATTTCTCAGCCCCCCACCTGCGAGCGCCGTTAAAATGGCTACGCCAAAAGCTAGCCGATACAACACAAATATCCACGTCTTTTGAGTTTGCAGGAACTTCATTAGCCACGCGATCGACAAATAAGAAAACACAAATGCCGAAATCGTTCCCACTATCAAAGCTGCAACTCCAGCATCGCCGATTCCTTGTCCCAAATCACCCTTTAATTCCACTAATCCAGCCAGAGTAATTGCCGGAATTCCCATTAAAAAAGAAAACCGCGCGGCGGCAGGCCTTTCCAATCCCATGAACAATCCTGCTGTTAGAGTGGAACCCGATCGCGAACACCCCGGAATCAATGCAATTGCTTGAGCTAATCCCATCAAAATTCCGTCTAAGACAGTTAACTTTTCATAAGTGCGATTGCGCTTGCCAGTTTTTTCTGCTGTTGCTAACAGTAGCGACATGACGATCGAAGCAATGGCGATGCTGGCCAAACTCCTGAGCGGCGAGTTGTCAAAATCTGGAACCAATGCCTTGATTAGCAGCCCAAAAAAGACTATAGGTATTGTTCCCAAAACCAGTGCCACCGCCATTTGAAACTCTTGCGATTTGTAGTCGCGCCGCACCACGGATTCAACTGCACCAACAGTTATATTTGTCAAGTCTTTCCAGAAATACCAAAGCACTGCAATAATGCTGCCCAACTGAATAACAGCAGTATAAGCAACCCCCGGATCGCCCCATCCCAGGGCGATCGGCACTACCTTTAAATGAGCGCTGCTGCTGATGGGCAAAAACTCTGTTAATCCTTGTACAATCCCTAAAACAAGGGCCTGCACCAGATTAATTTGAGCAGACCCGGAAACATCAGCCGCGGGCGTTTGGGCGAGGAGTGCGTCAAGCAAAGCTATCATTAGTTGTAAATTCCCAGTTGTCAGTTTCTAGTAATCAGTTGAATTTAATATCTTGCACCCTTCTGGGAAGCTAGAAGCCTACCCCACCACAAATAAATTTTATTGTGGCGCGGACAGTTCCAGTCCGCCCCTGAAAAGCCGATCGCAAATAGTGATCTTCTGCCTGTAGAATCGCCTTGTCGATCACCACTATCAACAATTTATGATCATCGAGCCGAAACTACTTTAACCTACTCAAGAACATTTGCCTACATTTTGCTGATAAACTTAGGAAAGTTTTTGCATCTGATTTCGCTTTCCTTACAGCAACTGCCAACAACCTATGATATTTCCTGAGAACAAAAATTCACTTGTTACTGCTGCTTCAGGCATCCGCTGGCTGAGACGAATCTTGTCAGCCAGTCTTGTAACAGTGGCGATCGCACTTAGCTTAATACTGCTAAGCGGAACGGCCCCAGCCTTGGCAACTCTTACGGACGATCGCTTTGACGGTACAATATTTGCCCTCTACGCCGGCAACGGTTCCCTAGTTCCTCCTAAAGTCAAGATTGCAGATTCTTTCAAACGTCATAAACCCGTACTGTTAGTTTTTTACACTGATGACAGCAGCGACTCCAAGCAATACGCGATCGTCGTCTCTCAACTCCAGGAATTTTACGGGCGCGAAGCCGATTTTATGCCCATAACAATTGACTCTTTGCCTCCGCAACCGTCACCAGAAATCACCGAACCAAGCCATTATTACGAAGGTTTCGTACCTCAAACTGTCATCCTCGACCAATCGGGAAAAGTAGTTTTTAATGAGAAAGGACAAATACCCTTTGAACAGGTAGATGATGCTTTTCGGAAAGTATTTGACTTGCTACCCAGAGAAAAATCAATCCCGCTCAAACGCCGTGTCGTGAACGAACTTAACGTCGAATTGTCGAAGTAATAGGTAATGGCTAATTGCTAGTCGCTATAGCAATTTTCAATGATTCCTTAACGAGAGTTTTTTTGTTTTATATTGGGTAAGGTGCGCTAGGCGCACCCTACATTTCGGGTGAGACAGTCAACAGTCAAAAGTCAACCATTATTCTCCCTCAGTAATTCTTTACAAACACCATATCGGGTCTCAGGGCAAAATGGACGTGAACTATTTAAACTTTAAACAATGAGTAGAACATTAATTCCTGTGATTCTGGCCGGCGGTAAAGGTGAACGTTTTTGGCCATTAAGTCGCAAACAGCGGCCCAAGCAGTTTTTGAGTCTCGACGGTAGCGGCAAGAGTTTGCTGCAAGCGACTGCGGAAAGACTTTTGGAATTAGGTAACGGTTGGGACGATTTGTGGGTGGTAACGTCGGAAATGTTGGCTGCGGGGGTTCGCGAACAGTTGCCGCTGTTACCTCCTGAGAATTTGCTGGCGGAACCGGAGGGCCGGGATACTGCGCCAGCGGTGGCCTGGACTGCTATAGAAACTGCCAAGCGTTACGGTGAGGATGCGGTGGTGGGTTTTTTCCCGGCGGATCACTGGATTGGGGAACCACAGGAGTTTGTCAAGACTTTAGAGGCGGCGGCCGAGTTGGCGAGAAATCAGGATGCGATCGCCACTTTGGGAGTAAAACCGAGTTATGCTTCCACCGGCTACGGCTACATCGAACAAGGCGAGGAAATTGGCAGTTTTGGGGGTTTTCCCGCCTATCGGGTGGCAAGATTTACCGAAAAGCCCGATCGCACAACTGCTGAAGAATTTGTAGCCAGCGGCAAGTTTAGTTGGAACGGTGGAATTTTTGTATTTCGAGTCGGAACAGTCTTGACAGAATTGCGAAATCATGTACCGGAAATGATGGCAGCTTTGGAAGCCAAAGGCGCGCAGGCTTACTCGGAATTACCCAAAATTAGCATTGATTACGCTTTGATGGAGAAGACGCAAAAAGCCTGTGTTCTGCCCGTAGGCTTTAGCTGGGACGATTTGGGAGATTGGAATGCGATCGGTCGTTTGCTGCAAGGAGATAAGCCAAATGTCGAGTTAGCAAAACACGTCGGAATTGATACCAAAGGTGGCATCTTTTACGCAGCGGATGAGAATGAGGTGATTGTCACCATTGGTTTAGAAGATGTCGTAGTTGTCAGAGATGGCAATGTAACTTTGATTGTGAAAAAGGACAGGACGCAGGAGATTAAACAGGTAATTAAAGTGTTGGGAGAAGATGATAAATTGAAAGATTTATTGTAAAGAAAAATACGACAAAATACGTGTAACGAAAGTCCAGGGAAATTAGTGTGTAGTAAGGACTTTATTCGTTTCTTACCGAAATGTCTAAACTCCTTACTACGAACTTCTGGCCTCTCCCCCCTTCGCCCATCCCCACCCTTTTCCCCAAGTTATTCCCCAAGACACTGGTCAGCCCGGTCAACAGCGCTATCCTAGTAGTTATATAGCCCTTAAACCCGATCGACCCGGAGGCCCCTTGTTTAGCCTAGTTCAAAACAATTCTCGCAAAGGAGAAATTCTAGAGGTCGTCTTCCGCAACGGTTGGGACTACATGAAAAGCCTCCTAACCGGCCGCAAAACCGACGCACCCAGTCTCCCAACTCCAGCAGTTCTCCGCAACATCCTCGTCCAATTAGGCCCAGTTTTTGTCAAATTAGGACAATTGCTGAGCACCCGTCCTGACCTTTTACCCGCCAGCTATATCGAAACTCTCTCCACGCTACAAGCGGAAGTACCGCCCGTACCGTGGTCGCAAGTAGAAGCAATCGTCCGCCTGGAACTCACACAATCTCTCGAAAATACCTTCGCCAAATTTAACACCGAAGCCATCGCCGCTGGTTCCATTGCCCAAACCCACAAAGCTACTTTAAAAGACGGTCGCGAAGTCGCCCTCAAAGTTCAGCGCCCCGGTATTGATATTGTCATCGAACAAGACATCGCCGTACTCCGAGGTTTGGCAGAACTTGTCATGCTCACAGACTTCGGTCAACAATACGATATTGTCGCCCTAGCTGAAGAATTTGCGATCGCCCTGCGTGCAGAACTCGACTTCATTCAAGAAGCCAGCTACACAGACGAACTGCGCCGCAATTTATCTAAAAGTAAATGGTTTGACCCTACACAAGTTGTCCTACCAGAAATTAACTGGGAGTTAACTACAAAAAAACTCTTAGTAATGGAGTGGCTGAACGGAGTCCCGATTTTGTTAGGCGATTTGCAAGGAATTCGCCAAAAAGGAGATGTAAATGCCGAACGCGAAGAAATTACAACGCTGCTTTGCCGCGTTTTCTTCCAGCAGTTATATATCGACGGATTCTTTCACGCAGACCCGCATCCCGGCAATTTATTTTATCTCAAAGACGGCCGCATAGCTTTGCTAGACTGCGGCATGGTCGGCAGATTAGACCCGCGAACTCAGCAGAATTTGACCGAAATGTTGCTGGCAATTGTCGATTTAGACGCTCAGCGCTGCGCTCAATTAACTTTGGAAATGGCAGAATTTGCTCAGCCGACAAGTTTAGTTAATCTAGAGAACGATTTAGCTCGAATGCTCCGCAAGTATTACAATGTGAGCTTGTCGCAAATGAACTTGTCGGAAATTTTTTATGAGGTGCTGGAAATCACCCGCAAAAATAAAATTCGGCTGCCCAGCAATCTCGGTTTGTATGCAAAAACTCTCGCTAATTTGGAAGGACTGGCGCGCTCTTTTAATCCCCGGTTTAATATTGTAGAGCAGGTGAAGCCGCTGATGACCGATATGTTTCGGCGTCAGTTATTAGGAGATGATCCGATACAAGCTCTGCTGAGAACTGCTCTGGATCTCAAAAGCTTATCTTTGCAATCTCCGCGACAAGTGGAAGTGCTTTTAGACCGAGTTACTTCGGAAACTTTGAAGTGGAACTTGACACTAAAAGAACTCGATCCGCTACGCCGCACTCTGGGGGATTCTGCGAACCGACTTTCTTTTAGTATTGTCGTGGGTTCGCTGATTGTGGGGGCGGCAATTATTTCTTCAAACGCACAAACTTCTCAGTTATCTTTTCTGAGCACTGGTTTGTTTGGGGCGGCAAGTTTTTTGGGTTTTTGGTTGATTATTAGCATTCTCAGATCAGGGCGTTTGCGGAGTTGATTGGAAAGAGGAAATAGAGAAAATCAGGAGATATAGAAATCCTTTCGGGAAACGCGCAACTGGCTTTTTTTGTGAAGGAACCGCGAAGACTCTCTTGACGCGGATGTTGATAAGAGAAGAGAAAGATTTCACACTTTATGCCAGGAGTGCTATAGCATCCTCAACTATTAAGCAACATCTCTGACTTAAGATAGGCGATCGCCCGCAGCCGCTAAGTCTAAGCTAGAAATTGTTCCATAAACCTAATTGAGGAAAAAAAGATGAGCAGCGGTCACGCCAGCCATAAAGGTTCTTCCACAAAACCCAATACCAACACAAACGGTCAAATTACATCCCCTGACGACCAACCCGCTGACCCGCTAAATCAAGAAACATCCGGTTATCCGTTCCATAACGAAGCAATGGAAAATCCTGTTGCCACCGCGCGACCCGGCGAAGATGCTGAGTCTGGCGAAGAACAGCAATAGTTATATCGATTAAATAGGCCTCGATATGCTATCTGCGACGCGGTTGATTAGATCTTTGATAAAAATCCGGTTTGTACTAATTACATCTTGCACTTGCATAGTCCGCCAGGGATTTGAATCTCCGGCGGACTCTTCGGGCAGGTTCAGTAGTACCTCATATCAAATCCGTTGAGATCGGAATTATCATCTCTCTCTTCTCTTTCTCTGTGTCCTCTGTGCCCTCTGTGGTTTAATCATTCCGATACAGCCGGAATTGATATCACAGCTTCAGAACCAAGGACTAAAGTCCTTACTACAAAACTATCTAACCTCTAAAATTCAAGTTAGGAATTATTGAGAAATGAGCGAGATTAACCAACTATTTCAAAAAGACAAATTGCCGGAATTGGGGTTAGTCTGCATTACAACATCCAATGAAGTTCGCTTTCGCACTGTCACGCGGAAGCGACTTTTACAGCTTTCGGAAACTGAACAAGAAACTGTATTGCGCGAGCTTTATGCAGACAACTTAAAACGGCTTGACAAAGCGATCGACTTCTGTTGTGCTAATCAAATTAAGCTCTACCGCATGACTTCCGCACTGTTCCCTTTTGCAGATACAGATTTGGGGGAAGCAGTGCTACACTCCATGACTGAGGAATTGCGGATTATCGGCGATCGCGCTCTTTCTTTGGGCATCCGCTTGGTACTCCACCCGGATCAATTTGTCGTCCTCAGTTCCGACAAGCTTTCTGTAGTTGAAAACAGCATTAAAATTCTTGCCACTCATGCTTTAATTTTAGATATGTTGGGACAGCCCCGATCGCCCCAGGCACTGATGAACATTCACGGCGGCAAGAGCGATCGCACTTCGCAGCTCAAATCAGTCATCCGCGATTTACCCGAATCAATTCGATCGCGCTTAACCTTTGAAAATGACGAATACGCTTACAGTTCCTCGGAAATTTTAGAAGTTTGTCTCGATACCGGCGTACCAATGGTTTTTGATGCCCACCACCACGTCATTCACGAACATTTAGAAACTTACGACGATCCCAGCGTTGCCGAAATGCTCGCAGCAGCCCGCACAAGTTGGTCGGTTCCTGAATGGCAATTAGTGCACATATCGAATGGCAGAGAATTTTTTGCCGATCCGCGCCACAGCGATTTAATTACAGAAATGCCTAATTGCTATTATCAGGCTCCGTGGATTGAAGTAGAAGCTAAATTCAAAGAATTAGCGATTGAAAAGTTGCGCGCCGAATGGTTGTCTGCGAATGTTCCACAATTTAGCAATGTCTAGTAGGGTGGGGTTTTACAAACCATCTTTGCCTAACACGAATAATCTCCAAAACCCGCCCCGCCCAACGGTAAATCGCGATGTCTCGTAGGGGCGGGTTTTACCAACAATTATTGCCTAACACGCATAATCTAGAAAACCCGCCCCGCCCAACGGTAAATCCCAATCTACCTTTTTGTTAATACCAATTATAAATTATGTGTGGACGATACACTTTAACTACTTCAGGTCAAATCATAGCCGAATTCTTCAAACTTTCGGCAGTTCCCGACATCAAACCGCGATACAATATCGCCCCAACTCAATCAGTTGCCACAGTCACAGTTTCTCAAGAGCAAATGCAGCGACAGTTCCAATTTATGCGCTGGGGTTTGATTCCAAGTTGGGCAAAAGACATGAAAATAGGCAGCAAGATGATTAACGCGCGATCGGAAACTGTAGCCGAAAAACCTGCTTTTCGCAGCGCCATCAAGCACAGGCGATGTTTGATAGTCGCTGACGGTTTCTACGAATGGCAACAGCAGGGAAAGAACAAACAGCCTTACTATTTTCAAAAGGCAGATGGGGAACCTTTTGCTTTTGCCGGTTTGTGGGAAAATTGGGAATCTCCAGAAAAAGAAAACATTGTATCTTGCAGTATAATTACTACCGCTGCTAACGAAACAGTGCAGCCGATGCACGATCGAATGCCGGTGATTCTCCCCGACAGCGATTGGGAACAGTGGCTCGATCCTGCTGTTAAAAATGCTCAGGAAGTTTTGCCCTTGTTAAAGCCCTATGCTTCCGAAGCGATGAAAGCAAAGGTCGTAAGTGCGATCGTCAACAGTCCAAGTAGAGACACTCCCGAATGTATTAGCGATCGGCAATAAATGATGGGAGCGGACAACACCGAGATAGTGTCAGTTATGATGTAAAATGATGTTTGAGTTGTAGCTTTGGTTTTCTAAGGATCAGTTTAACTCAGTTGTTATTTGCTCAAACATTTTTTTATCTTAACATCAGTTAGAGGACAAAAAATATGATTGGATACGTTACAGTCGGCACCAACAATCTTGAACGTGCAGCCAAGTTTTATGATACTTTGCTTGCGGAAATTGGCGCTCAACGATTCATGGAATTCGACCGATTTATCGCATGGAGCGTTTCTCCAGAGATGCCAGGATTTGCTGTTGCAAAACCCTTTGATGGCAACGAAGCAACTGTTGGTAATGGCGTAATGATCGCACTTCAAGTTGACAGTCCAGAAAAAGTCAACTTAGTTTATAACAAAGCGATCGAACTTGGCGCTAAGGATGAAGGAGCAGTGGGGTCAAGAGGCACGTTACCGGGGTTTTATGTGGGATATTTTCGGGATCTAGATGGGAATAAGCTGAACGTGTTTTATATGATTGGGCCAAACACTTAAGATTTTTATTTTTCGTGAGGCGAGGCGAAAAAAAGCTATTTCCGATAATTAGTTATTAGTTATCAATCCCTAAATAAGAGTTGATAACTAATAACTAATGGCTAAGGACTCATAACTAAATTAACTGTCGTACATCCGGGCTTCAGCCGCCTCGGGATTTTCCTCGCAATACTCGTCAAAAGCCGTTTTTTCAAGCTTCATCGATCGCTGGTGAGAAGCCTCAGCCTGCATTTCCTCTACAATATCCCACGCTACCGCGCACTCTCTAGAGGTAGCCCCTTTCTCGGCACAGATAGTTCTGGCATCCGCGATCGCCTGTTCGATTTGTTCCTCAAATAAAATACTTTTCGGCTTCTCGACAAAATCGCTTTTTGTCAAGATATCCGTTACCGAAATAATGCCCAGCAGTTTGTCTTTAATCACCGGAGCTCGGCGGATTCGGGTATTGGCGAACAGCCTCGCCACGTATTCCACGCCCAGGTCGGGATTCACCGTGATGCACGGTTTGGTCATAATCTCGAAGACGCGGACTTTCTGCGGGTCTACTCCGTAGGCTGTTACTTTGTAAACAATATCCGTTTCCGTCACAATTCCGTAGGCGTCTTGTTCGTGGCGGCGTTCCACAATTAACGCGCGCAAACACAGTTCGTTCATCATCGCCACCGCTTCAGCTACAGTTGCCGAACCGCGAATGGTAACAACTTCTGTTGTCATAATATCTTGGGCTTTCATCATCATTTTTTATTCCTTCCCGCTGATAAAGTCTACTGCGTCCCGATTTGGGGCTGTCCATTTGATTTGCGATCGTCATTAGGACTTACCCTCAGAAACCCGGTTTCCACCAAAATGTTGGGTTTAGTAACGATAAATCCGGTCTAGCAACTAGGTTTCTGAGAAATCGTGCGATCGCAAACTAATCATAAAACCTTTAACGGCACTCGGAATGACAAGTTGCCTGAAACAGCCGATCGCTCCCCCGGAGCCTCTGGAGTCCGCGATTTAGCCCTCAGACGGGGCTAGCGTGCGATCTTCCAAGCAAGAGTGAAGTATTGCGATCGATCTTTGAGCTTGTTGGGATCAGATTTTCCAGCCCCAGTCTCAAAGAAGCAAAAGTTAACACAAACTAACCAACTGCTTGCGCTCGCACAGATCCCCGCCTCTGATAAACTTGATTGCTGGGAGTGCAAAAGAGCACAAGGCACGCATCAGCAGTTGAGAGGATCTAGTTCGTGGACAATGTAATCGGTTTAGAGATTATCGAAGTAGTTGAGCAGGCAGCCATCGCCTCCGCTCGCTTGATGGGCAAAGGCGAAAAAGATGAAGCCGACAGAGTGGCTGTAGAAGCCATGCGGGAGCGCATGAACAAAATTCATATGCGCGGCCGCATCGTCATCGGCGAAGGCGAACGCGATGACGCACCCATGCTTTACATCGGTGAACAAGTAGGTATTTGTACCCGCGAAGATGCCAAAGATGTCTGCAACATAGATGAATTGATCGAAATTGATATCGCTGTGGACCCCTGCGAAGGTACTAACCTGGTAGCTTACGGTCAAAACGGTTCGATGGCAGTTTTGGCAATCTCTGAAAAAGGTGGTTTGTTTGCGGCACCGGATTTTTACATGAACAAATTGGCTGCTCCTGCGGCTGCTAAGAATCATGTAGATATTCGCAAAACGCCGACTCAAAACCTCAAAATTATCTCTGATTGCCTCGGCCGCAGTATTGAAGATTTGGTAGTGGTCGTGATGGATCGCGATCGGCACAAAGGTTTAATTAAGGAAATTCGGGAAGCGGGTGCAAGAGTTCGGCTGATCAGCGACGGCGACGTTTCGGCAGCGATTTCTTGCGCGTTTTCTGGTTCCAACATCCACGCACTTATGGGTATTGGTGCAGCACCGGAAGGTGTGATTTCCGCAGCAGCAATGCGCTGTTTGGGCGGTCACTTCCAAGGGCAGTTAATTTACGATCCGGCTGTCGTAAAAACTGGTTTGATCGGTGAAAGCAAAGAGAGCAATATCGCCCGCCTGAAAGAGATGGGCATCACAGACCCAGACAAGATTTACAATGCTGAAGAGCTGGCATCGGGAGAAACAGTTCTGTTTGCAGCTTGCGGGATTACCCCCGGAACGCTGATGGATGGAGTTCGCTTCTTTGGCGGCGGCGCTCGCACTGAAAGTTTGGTAATTTCTTCTCAGTCGAAGACTGCTCGGTTTGTGGATACAATCCATATGTTTGACCAGCCTAAATCTCTGCAATTGAATTAGTGATTAGTTAGTGGTTAACAGTTAAATGTTAACAATTAACAGTTAACGGTTAACAGTCACCGGTGATTAGCAATTAGCGATAAACTAATAACTAATAA
Organism: Microcoleus sp. AT3-D2; assembly: GCF_036705715.1. Taxonomy (NCBI): domain Bacteria; kingdom Bacillati; phylum Cyanobacteriota; class Cyanophyceae; order Oscillatoriales; family Microcoleaceae; genus Microcoleus; species Microcoleus sp. AT3-D2. The sequence goes on from NZ_JAUBVE010000018.1 coordinate 75,987, forward strand.
CAGGTGACTGTTAACACCTAAGCAAGAAATAGTGACAAATCACAGATATGAATATTGCAGTCATAGGTCTCAGCCACAAAACAGCGCCGGTTGAAGTTCGCGAAAAACTGAGCATTCCAGAACAGAAAGTTGAAGCCGCGATCGCCCAATTGCGTGGCTATCCGCACATTCAAGAGGTTGCCATCCTCAGCACTTGCAACCGCTTAGAGATTTATATTGTTACCAGCGAGTCGGAGCCTGGTGTGCGAGAGGTTATTCAGTTCCTTTCGGAATGCAGTAAAGTTCCTTTGCAGTCTTTGCGCCCTCACCTGTTTATTTTGCTGCACGAAGATGCGGTGATGCACTTGATGCGAGTGGCTTCTGGCCTCGACAGTTTGGTGCTCGGAGAAGGACAAATTTTGGCTCAGGTGAAACAAACTCACAAACTCGCCCAGCAGTACAAAGGTGTAGGCAGAATTTTAGAGCGCTTGTTTAAGCAAGCTCTCACAGCAGGGAAGCGAGTTCGCACGGAAACTAGCATCGGTACCGGTGCAGTTTCTATCAGTTCGGCGGCGGCAGAATTGGCTCAAATGAAGGGTCAGCATTTAGCAAGCAGCAAAATTGCAATTATTGGTGCTGGCAAAATGTCGCGGCTTTTGGTGCAGCATTTGCTCTCAAAAGGAGCTAGCCATATTTCGATCGTTAACCGCTCTGTGCGGGGTGCCCTGGAGTTGGCCGGTCAGTTTAAAGATGCTCAATTGCACCTGTATCAACTCTCGGAAATGATGCAGGTAATTGCCGCTTCTGACTTGGTTTTTACCAGTACGGCAGCTACCGATCCGCTGTTAAATAAAGCTAAATTGGAAGCGGTTTTAGACCCGAATCGCCCTTTGATGTTGGTGGATATTTCTGTGCCGCGCAACATTGACTCGGATGCGAACGAACTCGCTAATGTGCGATCGTTTAATGTGGACGACTTGAAAGCAGTGGTAGCTCAAAATCACGAAAGCCGCCGCAAAATGGCAATGGAAGCTCAGGGCTTGCTGGAACAGGAAGTAGAGGCTTTTGATCTCTGGTGGCGCAGTCTGGAAACTGTTCCTACTATTAGCTGTTTGCGGGATAAGATAGAATTGATTCGGGAACAAGAGTTAGAAAAAGCTTTATCGCGTCTGGGTTCGGAATTTTCGGAGAAACATCAAGATGTGATTGAATCTTTAACAAGGGGGATTGTGAATAAGATTTTGCACGATCCGATGGTACAGTTACGCGCTCAGCAGGATATTGAGGCGCGGCGGCAAGCTATGCAAACTTTGCAAACACTGTTTAATTTGGATGTGGATGTCAATCAGCAGTACAGCTAGTTTGTCATTAGTCATTGGTCATTAGTCATTAGTCATTAGCCAGTTGACAGAAAAGCAGTTAGCCATTGACCCGAAAGCAGGAGTCATATTATTTCCGGTCAATTACCATGAATAAAAATGCCTCCAACCCTTGCGGCAAAAGTATCATTCGGGAGGGTAAATTGCTCGAACCTGATATCAGTTATCATTCAACCAATAACTAATGACTAATAACTAATGACTAATAGGCGAATTTATCAAATAATCCTACTGATTGCGGGGCTGTGGCTGGTTGTTGAGTTTGCCTCCCGCATTGCGGCAGAAATTCTCTGGTTTCAGGAGGTTGGATATCTTCAGGTTTTTCTGTTAAAGCTGACAACTCAAGGGTTGCTGGGGGCGATCGCAATTGCTGTTTCTTCTGCCTTTTTGCTAGGAAATTTGGCTTTAGCCCGCCGCCTGCAACATCCCGCAGAGGAAATGAAATCGCCGGTTGCGGAGGCGCTATTCGCTTCACTGAGGGCGAACAAAACGGAGAAGAATTACGAATTACCTGTTGCTAAATCCCAAATAACCTTTTCCTGGCTGCTGTTGGCAGTATTTGGATTGAGTTCGATCGCAACTTTTATAGTAATTCACTGCGGGCTGTTAGCTGCAAGCAGCATCACCTATTTGGGTATAGCTGACAATTTACCTGCGTCGCCTGTGCAGTTGGGAATTGAGTCAATCCAACAAATAGGGGTGCAGCTATTTTCTCACTGGTGGCAGTTGGGCTTGCTGCTGGGGACAATTTTAGCTGTGGCAATTAAGCCTGATTTTTTGCTGCAGGCGATCGCCCTTTTTCTCAGTTTGGCGATCGGGCTTATTGCCACCAGTCGCTGGACCAATGTTTTGCAATGTTTTCACCCTACTAATTTTAACACAACCGACCCTCTTTTTAATCAAAATATTAGCTTTTATGTATTTATTTTGCCAATTTTAGATTTACTAGGCTTCTGGCTGACAGTTGTATTTTGGTACAGTTTAGTATCTTGTGCTTTAACATATTTGCTGTCAGGAAATAGCCTGAGTCAAGGGAGATTTTTGGGGTTTTCTCGATCACAGCAGCGGCACTTGTACGGGTTGGGTGCAGCTTCAATGCTAGCCGCCGCATTCCGCTACTGGCTGGGGCGCTACGCATTGCTGTATTCGCGGGGAGACGTTACTTACGGGGCGAATTATGCTGACGTGACGGTGCGGCTGCCCTGGTATGGATTTTTGAGTATTTTGGCGGGGGCGATCGCACTTTTGATGCTGTGCCAGGTTTACCAATTCAAAATTAAAAATGAACTCATAAAAAAGATTATTTTAGCGTGGCTAACTTTAAGTTTTTTGGGAGTTTTCCTGCCACAAATTGTGCAGCAACTCCTAGTTAGACCCAACGAACTAGCACGAGAGAAGCCATATATCCAGCGCAGCATTGCCTTTACTCAAGAAGCCTTTGACCTCAACACAATCGAAATAAAAACTTTCGATCCCGCCGGAAAACTTACTTATGCCGACTTAGAAAAAAATCAACTTACTATCAGCAACATCCGCCTGTGGGACAAGCGACCGCTGCTGCAAACCACCCGACAGTTACAGCAAATCAGACCATATTATACATTTCCTGATGCCGATATCGATCGCTACACAATCAAAAATGAAAAAGCACAAAAGGGAGATTCGGAAAGCCAACAAGTGTTTCTGGCAGCGCGGGAATTAGATTACACAGCAGTTGCCCCCGATGCTCAAACTTGGGTGAACGAACATTTAGTTTACACTCACGGTTACGGCTTTACTCTTTCTCCCGTAAACAGAGTCGGTGTCGGCGGTTTACCCGATTATTTTGTCAAAGATATTGGAGTTGCAGCCCAGAAAGGAGAGACTGCTTTGGAAGTCACTAGCGATCGAATTCGGGCCAGTATTCCGATCGGCTTCCCGCGAATTTACTACGGCGAAATCACCGATACAGACGTGATGGCGCCCACACAAGTCGCTGAATTCGACTATCCCAGTGGCGAAGAAAATGTTTACAATACTTACAGCGGTAGGGGCGGAATTGCGATCGGTCCTATGTGGCGGCGCTTGCTGTTTGCTAATTATCTCAAAAATTGGCAAATGGCGCTTACCCGCAATTTTACGCCAGAAACTAAATTGCTGTACCGCCGAAATATTAATAAAAGAGTCCGGGCGATCGCTCCTTTTTTGCGCTACGATTCCGACCCGTATTTAGTAGTAGCAAACGCCAATCTTAGCAATGATGACATAGAAAAAGCCAGGGAGGACAATGGCAACAAGATTAAACCTTCACCCTCGGCTACTGATAAATCTCCCAACTATCTTTACTGGATTATCGATGCCTACACAGCGAGCCCTGGCTATCCGTATTCTGACCCGGGAAATCATGAGTTTAACTACATCCGCAACTCCGTCAAAGTAGTGATTGATGCCTACAACGGGTCTGTTGACTTCTACGTTGCCTATCCCTCCGATCCCATTATTAACAGTTGGATTGCTATCTTTCCCGGACTCTTCAAACCCCTTGACAAAATGCCTCCGGCTCTCCGCACACATATCAGATACCCAGTAGATTTGTTGAGCATTCAATCCGAACGCTTGCTAGCTTATCATATGGAAGACCCGCAAGTATTTTACAATCGGGAGGATTTGTGGCGAGTTCCCCGTGAAATTTATGGCAGCGAACAGCAGCCCGTAGCACCGTATTATTTGATTACGAAACTGCCAACGGAAACAGAAGAAGAATTTATTTTGCTGCTGCCATTTACACCAGTAAGCCGCAACAATTTAATTGCTTGGATTGCAGGGCGATCTGATGGTGGCAATTACGGAAAATTGCTGTTGTATCTGTTCCCCAAACAGCGATTAGTTTACGGTCCGGAACAAATAGAAGCTTTAATTAACCAAGATCCAGTTATTTCCGAACAAATATCTCTCTGGAATCGCCAGGGTTCAAAAGCCATTCAAGGAAACTTATTAGTAATTCCTATCGAACAATCTTTACTGTATGTGGAACCTCTTTACTTAGAAGCAGAGCGCAATAGTTTACCAACTTTAGTCAGAGTTATTGCTGTCTACGAAAACCGCATAGTCATGGCAGAAAATCTTGACTTGGCACTCAAGGCACTGTTTCAGCAACAATCTACCAACAAACCGGCCATTATTCGACCTGTAGAAGGAACAGCACCAGCTTTAAATAGTGAATGATATCAATTCCGGTTGCACTCCTGATGATTGTTTACTGTTGACTGTTGATTGTTGACCGAAAGCATCCAAGATGCAAGCCCCCGCATTCATCGGTGGAGAAAGAAAAAACCTGTATCCGATGAAACTTGCCCCCCGAATTTATCCGTGGGGTCAATGCTTCAATCGAAAATCGAAAATCGAAAATCGAAAATCGATTGACTCTGGGTCAAAAAACTGAATGGTTGAGTGTTAACTGTTGACTCAATTGTATTATTCCGATGCAACCAGAAACGATATAAATTACTGCAATTTCTGTTCGCTAGCAGCCTTAATATCCTGCCACCAAACATCGACATAGGGCCACATCAATCTCTCGTCTCCTCCAGAATCTAGTTTCACAGTCACCTCATAACGGTAAATATGCGTGAGTTCGCCAGTTTTACGATTCAAATAAAATTGTTTGGGATTGTCGGTGATAATTTCTACCCTTTGATTCAACAGCGGCAGCATCTGGGTAGAAGAACCCTGAAACGGATTTTTGCCTTTGATCACATAGCCACCAATCAAAGAGAAGTACATTAAAGCTAGGAAAAATACTGTACATAAACCCACAATTACCAGTGTTTTTTGTTGTGAAAAACTGGTATAAACGCTCACATATCCTACGATCATAGTTCCCAAAAACAACAAATTTGGCAGGTACAGCCCATCTTCCAAAAAAACGCTACCAAAAAATATGAGGGCTACCTGAAAACCAAATAATGCAGCCACCCAACTCCAGCCAGTTAGCAACGATGCAGATAGTAGCAAATTCATTGCTACAGTAAGGGCGATCGCCATTGCTATAGCCGCAAGTGGTGCTGCATAATCGTACTGTCTGAAGGGAAGAAGAACAAAAAAGACTAAAGCATAAGCAAAACCCCCAAAAGCCAGTGCTAATCCACTAATTATTTCATTCCCGTTCAGCATGGCGAGGCATTTTTTGCTCGGTAAAGTGAAGCGTTCATCTTCTGTTGTGATAGTAGCCGTTGAAAATTCCCAGCGGACTCAGGCCAGGAACTCTAAACGTAGCGTACGCCACAAGCAGCTTACCGCTATATTTAGGGTAGCGAACCGATTTGTTAACCAAGCGTGCTATCCCAGTTTCCGAAGGCAGAATTCAGCCGGATCTGAAGGTAGAATTTTCAGCAAACCAGATTATTTAGGGTCGATCGACTTAACAAATTGTTGCACAGGCTGCGGTAGAGCCGGCACAAAAGTCTTTCTAAAACCCCTAACATCGAACACTCGCCACAAAATACCCACCGCTACCGTCAAGAAAAATAACGCTCCCAAAAAATTGAACACAGTAGACAGAAAACCGCTGTCCCTTTTTTTCGGAGGTGTAATATGTTTCATGCGATATACAGCCGGCTCGTAATCTCTCGCCTCCTCGCGATTACGCCGCGGTGTTTTGGGGCGCGAACTCGCACTGCGCTTCTCAGTCAAACCCGTTTTATTAGTTTTAGTAAAACTGCTAGCCGACTTCAATTCAGAAGCGCCGCGCGTCCCCGTTAACTGGCTACCAGAAGTCCCCGTTGTCCCTACAGCAGCATCCTGAATTCTGCTGTTAGAGCGCTGAGTCGATTTGCGTTCGGCGAGGGTACGCATCAAACTTTGCAATTGCTGAGTTGCCGCCGGCGGGCGTTCCCCTTTCCTCGCCCAATTTAACAGCATCGCCCCGGTAATCCCGCAGAGATTCGTAGCGCCTACAGAAGCCAGCCGCTTCAGCAGAGGCTGGCTGTTGGACACAAAAATCACCAATGCCTCCGGGTGTTCGGTCGCCAAACCGTAAACGCACTGAGCCGTGGCCACCACCAGCATTGCTGGCTTGCTTTGATTTTTGATCGAAGGTTCGAGAGCTCGGTGTGTTTCCTGAGCGTCAGTTGCAATCCAGCCGCTGTCGGCAAAAAATCGCATAAATTCTCTAGCTACTTGCTCTTGAGCTTTTTCCACAGCTTGCCCTGTCAGACGATCTATTTCGTCGTACACTACTTCCGGGATATAGCAAGTTCCCACTTTGGAATATTCTTGCCACACTTGGGTTCTGCCAGTCATTAAAACATCTGCATCAAAAGTTACCAATACAGGAGGAAGTTGATTAGCCATGACTTTATCCTATAGGCTCAGATAAGTTATTTAAACTTAATCGATCAAGTTTAAACAAATTTTGGGTTATAAAAAAATCAACTTTTGGTAGTAGATAAATTGCCCTGGGCGGGGGTCTTAATTGGAAATTAGTAGTTAGAAACCCGATCGCCCTTCAGTTCCCAGTTTGATCGCTCAATTCCTAGATTCCACTAATTTACCGCAACCCAAGAGCCTATTACCAAAGATGCCCGACTACTGCTAGTTCCCGATTCCCAGACGGCCAGCCAAAGCCGGAGTCAAAGGCAACAGGGCAGCAATCATCAAGAACAAAGCTAGCAAACCCAAAGCCGCGCGAGCGTCGTCAGGCTCAGTCAGCTCGTTGAGGCTCGGCCGCTCCAAATTCCGCTGTAAAATCAGAATCACGATCGCCCAATACAGAGCCAAAGGATTAACTAAAGAAACGATGGCCAGCACCACAAAAGTCGCTAAAGTAGTGCGACTGGCTATTTTCCGACCGTAGATGGCTTGCACGATTCTACCCCCGTCCAACTGTCCCGCCGGCATCAAATTAATCGCCGTTATTACCAAGCCCAACCAACCGATAACTACCAGCGGGTGAACGTCAACAATCTGCTGCTGCAACGCCGAACCCAAAACCACTTTTGCCAAAGTTCCCACCAAAACCGAGCCCTTGAAAAATTCTGCGGGAATTTGAAACAAACTGCCGGGGTGAGACAGCAGCAAACCCGTTACCAGCATTAGCACAGAAACTATTCCCCCAGCCGCTGACCCGGCAAAAGCGATGTCAAACAAAACTTTACGGTTGGGCAGCAGCGACTCAAAACGGTCGATCGCTCCAAAACAACCTATCTGCAAAGTTGGTATAAAAAACGGCCAACTCAAGCCAACCTTGTACTGATTTGCCAGCACTCGGCGAGCAATTTCCCCAGAGCCTAAAACCGCCCAAATTCCGGCTGCAATTGGCAGAACTTCTAGATATCTAGCCGGCGAGTTAAAGAAATCGAAACCTAGCAGCAAACCGCCTGTCTCTAAGCTAGTAGCAATTGTTGCCAGCAGCAGCACAACTGCTAGGATTTTTTGAGACACGGTTGTTGGCTGCGGGTCGTTGCTGCTGGGCAAGATAATAACTACGGGCTTGTCGTCCTGATTTTCTACTAAAAATAGACGGTAGCGATCGTTTAATCTTTCTTCCAAACTTGCCGTCAAACGTGAGTGTACTTGTTCTGGGTCTCCCCGGAGATTGCCTTTGAGAATTACCCCATCTTGATAGGGAATTGTTTCTGTGGCAAAGAAAGTATCAATTCCAAATATGCCTTTAATTGCCTTGAGGTCTTCCACTGGAACGGGAATTATTTCTGATTCATTATTCGCAGGCGAGGAAGTGACGATTTTAATGGTTTCTGGGCCTGGTGGTCGCTGCGACTCAGGAGTGGAGAAAGCATCACTTTGGGAATTTACCTCAGCAACATCCTGCCGCGGCAGCACTGCATCCGATGCAGCCTTACGCAATTGTCGGCCTAGATAAATGTATAATCCCGTGGATGCCACCAGCAGCAACAATACCGCAACTAGATTGAGGTAAATTCCGGCGGCGAACAAACCAAAGAACAGCAGCCAGGGACTCATCAGCGCAACAGATTGCAACCAAGCCAAAATTCCCAGTTTGCCAAAAGGTCTGGCGCGATAAAATCCCCAACCCAGAATTCCCAGAGCAACCAATACGAGCGCAATTGTTGCCGTATTTTCCGATGCAACTATAGGCATTCCGGTTGCTTGCGCCAATAGGGGCTTTAATCGGTCGATCGCGCTGCGGTCGAGTAATAGCATTAAATTTTGGGGAATATGAAATAGAGTTGTTGGGAACATATCCAAACCTATCGGAAACTAGCCTGATTACTAAGGATAACCCCTGAGGGCTACTCGGCCCAAAACCTGCTGCTGGTGCTGTTTGAACATCACAGGATCTAGGCTATTGACACAATAGACTTTTTATGATACCACATCGGCTGTGGCAAACCTATATTCAGAAAGGTAGCAGTGTCGATCGGCCAGAAGCAGGAAGATTCGCCCGGTTTGGCAGGTGGGGCTTTTGCTTCGGATTTGTTTTGGATGCCCGAATCCGAAACAAATCCGAAGCAAATAAGATCTCAGCCTCTCTTTTCTTGGCGGGATAAAACTGCTGAAACCCTCGATCTCATTAAATTTGTGTAACGGGTACGGCAGGACTTGAACCTGCGGCTCGCTGCTTAGAAGGCAGCTACTCTATCCAACTGAGTTACGCACCCAACTCAAAAATCGCTAACAAGATTATTGTATCGGTGCACTGTGCGATCGAGCAAGTAAATTATGTGATGACTTACGCAGAAACCGCTTTGATGTACAAAAATATGGCGTGCAGCGCGATGATTCGGGAAAAAGACCAAGGTGATGAGAGTGCCTTTGCCTCCAAGACTGTATCTGACAAAAGCTGGAGGGACTCACCTGCAAACAGCACAATTGTAAATTTACAATCAAAACTAGGTAGGACGTGAAGTCGGGTAAAGTATTTAGAGGTCGAGTTGAAACCCCCATATTTGGTCTATCGGATATCTCCCCAAATTAAGACGGAGCTCAGACAGGAAAAGAGTCACAGGTACTTTTTCCAATATCTCTATTAGTTATGTTAACATCCCCTAGTGGCAAAGCCTAAAACGCTGACCGCATTACCGCAAAACCAGAGATCGTCCCCTGCCTGATTTGAGGCCTGATTTGAGGTATGAGTTGAGCCCGAATGAATAATTTGCTGATATTGAGTTATGTTGGCTAACATTCTACTCGACTTGATATTTCATAAAAATGTGGTAGAACTAGGATTGAAAGACTCAGGTGAAAATCCCTGATGGTACGGAGCCTCTATATAAGCTTCCTCTACGGCATCAAAGCAAAACAGTCAATCGCCCGCTCGGCACGAGCGCTAAAATCAAGCGTTGCCAGTACAGCAGTCGTAAATTGTGCGCGGGGGATTTTCCTTCGTGCATAGATTTATACGCCAAGGCTGAGAGACAATCTCAGCTTAGATATTTGTTAGCATTTGTTAGCAAAAAAGTATCGGAACGCTTGAGGAGAGAACCATCTCTGGGTGATCGGGAGCAATCCTGCTAATTTAAGTGGACTCGCTGAATCAAGAATCCCCTCGCCTCTAGGCATGGGGAGTGTCAAAAGCACAGCACCTCGGCCATGACAGGAGTCAAATCGCAGTGTCATGTTTATTCTGAAACGGCAGGATGTTGAAATAACCAATTTTCAACACCCAAAACGGGATCAACAAATTCCCATTCTCAATTATCAGGGGCAGACTTTTCGCCTGATCAGCGCCTTCAACGGCAAGCAAGCAGAAGACGCCAGAGCCTTGTGGCGGGACTTAACCGACAACCGAGGCAAAGCCTGTGTTCTGCTAGAAGAGCCGGATAGATATAGCGTCTGGGGAAAAGTCCGTTTAGATCAGCTTGCCGGTGAAGAACCGGCAGGGAATGAAGCAGCCAAAGCACCACTGTTCGCGCAGGCTTGTCTGCTGCTCCTCCAAGCTGTTTACTTCGATGTAGAAGACCTCTTAGGCGCAAGGCAAGCCACATCGTTTCAGAAAGATATCGCCAAGGTATTTCAGCAGGGAAACTTCCCCCAGGCAGACTCCCCTGATGCGATAAAAAACTGGCTAACCGTTAGTCCCTTGCAAAATCACAAGGTGCCTCCTTGGCAAGAGCAGCATCTCAAGACCTTATTGCAAGAACTCCACCGTCTGGGCAAATCATATTTTGGCAATACGGACTTCGCGGAGGGAGTGAGCGATGTGCTGCAAGATATGCCAGCACCGGATCGGACTCAGTTTCTAGATTGGCTGAAACAATCAGCCCTCAACAAGTTGTGGATCGCAGGATAGAAAATCTGTGACAATTGCTCAGACAATTGGGCCCAGATAATTGAGCTTAGATAATTGCACTGTAGGGGGTACGCGATATACAGGTTGGATGGCCAACTTGTATTGACCAACCAAATTGTTGATTCGGTTTGGATGCCACCTATGGTCTGGCAATTTAACTAAGTTTCGATCGCAGTCCCCACCCACAATCATTGATATGAGTGGGGGAGTGTGAAAGCAAAAAACAGATACCTCAACATTTGAGGGTGGAATTTCAGAGATAGATGGGGTAGTGTAAAAGCCTTAAGGGTGGAGACATATACCGTATTTCTATCATTATATTTCCGGGTACAAGATCGACTAACGACTAATTCCTTGAATTAGTAAATAGATATTATTCTTGCTTAGTCTTTCTAGAGTGTACGAGGGCAAAAGTCCCAACGACACGCTGAGGACGCCAGTTGTTCCGGGAGCGTCAGGCAAAGGTTCTTTTGCGAAAGAATCCTCATCTACAATCAAATATTGAGATGGGGTGCGTTCAACCGCTAGTTAGGTCTCGTGGAATCCCTATGAGTAGCACTTCAGAAAAGTCATCTACATCTTCATCTTTACTGTCAGCTCAGACCCTAGTGATTGCGGGCATTGTCTGGGCTGTCACGGCGCTGCTGTTCTTTTTGCTGTTCAGCGTCCCCCTCTCAGCAGAAGAGGGTTTACCTCTGTGGTACTCGATCGGCACTTTTGTTTTTGAATGCGGAGCATTCTTGGGAGCAGCTTTAGTCTGTTTTAGAAACTGGCAAAGCCCGCACATGGTCAGCGGGCGCAACGTCTGGCTGGGCATTGGTCTGGGGATGCTGTTCTATTTCCTAGGCAACCTGCTGTTCGGGATTTGGGAACTCTATTTCGAGTTAGACCCGGACGTGTCTCCTGCCGATGCGTTTTATCTGGCCAGCTATGTGGTACTGATCTGGGGCATGGTTCTAGCCGTGACTTCCAAGCGGCTGAATCTAGAAATTGGGCAGTGGGCTTTGTTAGCGGCAATTGCAGCCTTGGGGATTGCTGTAGCTATATGGGTTGCTGCACCGGACTCTTGGAGGGTCCAGCTAGGAATGGCTCCGGCAGCCACTCAAGAAGTAGTGACAGAATCTGCACCAGCAAGCGCTACCACAGGAAGAGCGCCTGCTTTGGACAATTCGTCCAAGATACAGCCAAAAGCAGCAGCGACTGATGCTGCATCCGCACCCGAAGAAGAAGAAGCAGAAGCAGAAATCAAAGCTCCGGGATGGGTGATGGCACTTGACGAGCAACTGGCGCCTCACAAAAATGCAATCAATTTGTTTTACATCGTCGGGGACGTTTTTCTGCTGATTATTGCTACTGCATTGCTGCTGGCGTTTTGGGGAGGACGTTTTTCCCAATCTTGGAGGATGATTGCGGCTGCAACTTTTTCGCTTTACATCGCAGATATGTACTTTAAATGGCGCGATACTCAGGCTGAGGGTACTTATCAAAGCGGCAGTTTGCTGGAAATCTTTTTTGTTTTCAGCGGCATCCTGTTTGGGATTGGAGCTATCTTGGAACATGACATCTCAAACCGTTCTCGCCAGAGCAGGCGCAGTCGTCGCGCAGCCTAGCGATTTGAGATTAGGGTTGCTTTGGCAAGCGATGGGGACGCGAAAGCTGTTTTGCCCTTGTCGGCATCTGTGAGCTTGAAATCGAAAATGAAAAATCACAGTTCGCTGACTGCTAGCCTGGGTCTTTTCACGTCTTTTTGCTGGAAAACTTGGCATGACGCCTACAAAACTCTCCGATTCAGACAAACGCGAACTCATCAGGCTGTACCGACAGTCAAACGAGAATACTGTCACTCTGGCAAAGCGCTACGGAGTGAGCAGTTCGACTGTGAGGCGCATCATTCAGGGGGCTTTGTCGGAGCCGGAATACGAATTTCTAGTGCAGCAAAAACAAAAGCGTTTGTCCGATCGCACAAGTGTTTCTGAACCGACAGAGAGGACTACTGAGTCGTCGGCCGATGGCGAAACCGATCCTGTAGGTGTCCCCCTGTCGGAGTCAGCCCCTGTCCAGCAGTCAGCCTCAAATTCGAGACCGACGATACGAAAGCGTTCTGGATCAGCCCCTGAACCAGTTGCAGAACTCGAAATTCGAGGGAATGTAGAGTCGGATTTGGATGTTTCTGATGTGCCAGATGCCCAAGCAGTCACTGCAGATCAAAGCCACCACGCTGTTGTGACTGGTGGTGAACAAAAGGCAATGCTGCCAGCAGCCCTTCTGCTGGCAGGTGAAGACTTTAGGGATTTCGAGGAAGATGACGAGGATGAGGATGAGGATGAGGATGAAGACGATTTAGATGACGACTTCGACGAAGATTTAGACGATGAAGACTCTGTATTTGAAGGCCGTCTCCTGGGTTCACTATCGTCGGGCGAGTCGATCCTCTTCGAGAGCTTCGCTAACGAGCTTCGGGGTACAGGACTGATTCAAGTTTTGCCTTTAAGCGAAGCATCTCTGCCCAAAATTTGTTATTTGGTAGTCGATCGGGCGGCCGAGTTAATCACCAGACCTCTAAAAGCTTTTGGCGAACTGGGTCAAATTCCGCCGGCGGAAATTCGCGAGAAAACCCTGGCCGTTTTTGACAATCACCGAGTGGCCCGCCGATTTGCTACTCGCAATCAAAGGGTTTTCAAGATTCCTGACAGCAGTATGCTGCAAAAAGCAGCGCCTTATTTGTTAGCTAAGGGAATTACTCGGCTGCTGATTGACGGCCAGGTATATTCCCTCTAAGGGATCAAATCTATTTAATATTGTACGGTGTCGGATTCTTCTGGATTTGCCTGAAATTTAGGACGTGAGTTTTGGGAATCTGAAAGGTTCCACAGCGGTTGCAGTAGCGCAGCTCCGATCAGTCCTGCACTCATGCTCATTGCCAATACTACTCCTACGGGCAGTTGTATCGATTGAAAAAAGATAAAGTTTAAGGATACTGGGGCGGCATTCTGCACTGAGATAATGCCGATCGCGCTTACTAAAATTGCTACTAAAAAACTAATGGCGAGCAGAGGAATTGTTTTCATAAACTGGTTGACAGGCTAATAATTTAACTTGTATACTTGTTTTATAATCTAAATCTGTGTAAAAATTTTCTTTTTGCCAACACCCAATTATTTAATAATATAGAATAACATTAGGGGAAAAGTCAAGTAGAGAGGGAAAAAATAGAGAATTTTTTTAATTAATTAAAAAATTAACAAACATAAATAAATTTACGCTTCCCAAACTTAAACAAATCCAAGTCGATTGCAAATATATAACTGGCCCAGCAGTATCGATGATTAATGTTCAGAGGCTTTGCGAGAGTTATCAAAAAATACGTAAGGTGCGCTTGGCGCACCTCACAATCTCAAGCGCTAGGGGAAAAACCCCCGTTGGAATAGGTAGAAAATTAAACAGGTTCTAACTGAGAAATTACCTTTTCCATGTGTTGGGCAACTTGGCTTTCTTTTTCCACGGAATTGGTTTCCATGTAAACGCGCATCAAGGGTTCGGTTCCCGAAGGCCGCAGCAGTACCCAGCCACCGTCTTCAAGATAAAGTTTAATCCCGTCTTTGCGGCCGATTTCCTTAACGCCGATACCTGCTACTTCTGTGGGGGGATTCTTGGTAAAAGATTCCAAAACGGCTGCTTTGTGGGCTTCTTCTAGGTGCAAGTCCAAACGTTTGTTGTACAGGGGGCCGTTGGCTTCTTTAATTGCTTCTTCGACTAGCTGAGAAAGCGGTTTGCCTTCATAGGCGATCGCCTCAGCAACTAGCATATCAGCCAAAATCCCGTCTTTTTCAGGAATGTGACCCAAAACGCTCAAACCGCCCGATTCTTCCCCACCGATGAGCACCGCAGTTTCCCGCATTTTTTCGCCGATGTATTTAAAACCGACTGCAGTTTCGTAGATTGTTAAACCGTACTTAGCGGCCAAATTGTCCAGCAAGTGGGTAGTTGCGACTGTACGGACGATCGCCCCAGTCAAGCCTTTATTCTTCACCAAGTGACGCGCCAGCAGCAACAGTACAGTATTGGGAGTCAAGACATTTCCCAACTCGTCAACAATACCAAAGCGATCGCTGTCGCCATCGGTAGCTAAACCCAAATCCGCCGAATCCTTCTTAACAGCTTCCACCAACTCAACTAACTGTTCCCCCTTGGGCTCGGGCATTCCGCCACCAAACAGCACGTCGCGGTAGGTATGAAAACTTTCGACATCGCAGCCGCAGTGTTCCAAAACGCCGTCGAGATAGCCGCGAGAAGTCGAGTACAGAGCGTCGTACTTCACCTTCAACTTAGCCGAGCGAATCCGCTCCACATCGATCAAAGTATAAAGAAACTTCAGATATTCGGGTTTCGGGTCAAAACTGGAGATTTTATCGTTGTGGCTGCCTTTGGCTGGGGCATCAGAAGCACCAGCAATATTGGCCACAATTGTATCGGTAATTTCCGGGGTTGCCGGGCCCGCGTAGTCGGGGATGTATTTGATGCCGCAGTAAGGTGCGGGATTGTGGGAAGCCGTGAACATCAGGGCTCCTGCGGAGTTGAGATGCTTGGCGCTGTAGGCGATGACTGGTGTGGGGCAATCTCGATCGACCACTTTCACCGTCCATCCCAAATCTGCCAATACTTCCGCTGAGGTGCGGGCGAACTCGTCTGCCAGAAAGCGGGTATCGTAGGAGACTAGAACTGGGCGGTCTTTGGTGTAAGCGGTTTCTAGGTAACTGGCGATCGCCCGGGTGACTTTTCGCACGTTGGCAAAAGTAAAGTCATGGGCAATCAGTCCTCGCCACCCATCGGTTCCGAACTTAATTTCTGTTGAATTGCTGCTAGCGCTCATTTTATCCACTTCCTCTCGTCCTACTAATCCTACCCGAAGGCATAGCCTTAAAGACATACCGGCCGTGCTGTTTGTGAGGATTGATCGCCCGTGGGGCCCGCATCAGCCTAATCCTCTCGTTGTAGGGACAGGCTTCCGCCTCCGGCAGAGGACTCGAACCCGCCGGATTTGGCAAAATGTGCGGGCTACCGGGCGAGTCACTCGCTAATTGTGGTTTTGAAGGGTAGGTGGTCGATCGAATGGACAACGATCAATTGCGGGCGATTCCCTACGGGATAGCTTCGCTTCACGGGGAAGCTAAAAAACTGATCCCAAAAAACGGCCCTGGCAATAGTCTTAACGAAATGCACATAAATCTCATCCTAATCTTAAATTTAATTTTTTATTTAGAAAAGCCGATTATTAAATTTGTTAGGGTTTCCTAACAATCGCCCGACTCACAATACATTTCTAATTCAGCTATAGAAATAAATTAACCAAAGTCATCGCTAGATCGTGCTGTAGCCTAGCTTCTTTAAGAAATTAGGGCGATCGACCAAAGCGCTTCAAAACAAAGATAAAGTATTTCAAGCAGCAGTTTTTTTTGAGGCAGATTTGACTTTAATTATCAGATTTTAAGACAAATTAAATTTACTTCTCGTCCTCTTTATAGGTCAAAAAAATAATTAGGATCGCGATCACAGGGTGATGGTGATCGCTCGCACAATAAATAACGTTATTAACGTGCAACTTATAAAAGATGCAGGCAGTCGAGCCAAATGGCTTATAGCTTTAAGCGTAATGGCTGATGACTATCAGCGTACAAATGCAGAAAATTGTAGTTAACAACGTTAAAAATTAGGGGAATCGATCGAGTGCGACTTAATAAAAAAACGAGGTTTATCATGACGGGTATTTCACAAATATCTTCAAAATCTTTACCAGCAGCCGACCAACTTCAACACGGCCCAAGTCAGGCGTCCCAAGGTATTACCGGACCCGACACTGACAAACTCCCAAAAGCTCAAGGTGTCAGCGTTTCTTCCTTCGCAGTTAGCTGGGCAAAAAAATATTACAGTACAGTTGCGACACGAGAGAACCAAGCGCCACGTCAAATTCTCCCAAGCCTCGATTTAACTAATTTTGAGGGGAATAGAGCCCCAATAGTTGAAAAATTGACAGATACCCTAAACTTAGCCAGCGAGATAGCTTGGAGTAGAGTAGAAGCTCTTTTCGGGAAACAAATAGAGCGGCACGCGATCGATCCAAGTTTAATTAATTCTTTAGAAATTCCCGGTGATTCTCGCACCTTATATCGGAAAGCAATAGACGCTTATGCGGATAGAGAACCTGTTTTCCGCTTGTCAGTGCTGGTGGGAAAAGATATTATCAAAGTGAGGCGAAAATACTCAGAGACAGATCCGTTAGTGCTGGGATTTGTGACAATGCAGTTTCAATACACTAGCAAAATCTTGTTAGGATGTCTTTGGGAGTCAGAGCGAGCGGAATTTGCGCCCTACTTAAAAGTTGTAGACGACTACCTGCACATTCCCTACGGAGAAATTAACGAGGCTGCGGCGAATCAGCCCCCGAATTCAATATCTCTATTAGCCGTTCAGCATTTGTTGCAGCAGACGACTCAGATTGCTAGTGCAGTGTACGATCGAGCTAGTGCCCAGCATCAAGGATACCGCAGCAGCAGCGGGTATTTGAACGATCGCGAGGTAAAAATTTCTGGTATTCGGGATGTCGAGATTTTTCAAAGCTATTTGTGCTGGTGCGTTTTGGAAGGTAGCATTCACCCGGTACAACAAGAATTGTTTCCAATTTGCGTGATGTTGTACCCGAAACTTCATGTAAGTTGGGAGTTAGTGCAGGATATGCTGCTGATTTTGTTTTGGGAAATATGCGAGCGGCTTCCTGCTGAAGATCTAACGGTATTTGTACCTTACTTGCGTACTTTGACAGAGCTGTTTTCCAGGGATGTGTTTGATAATTAGATAATTGCCAATTGCCAATTGCCAATTGCCAATTGCCTCAAAATTTACCAGTTGCCTATTTAAAATTAAAAGCAGCGACTGCCAAACACCCCCAACCGACAATAAAAGCAACTCCGCCCAGGGGCGTAATTGCACCCAGCCATTTGATGTCAGTCAAACTCAGGGCGTACAAACTGCCTGAAAAGATGATAGTGCCGGCAATAAAACCCCATCCAGCCACTGCAAAAAAGGTTTGAGACTCTTGGGCGCGGCTCAAGAGTAAAGCGACGAGTAATAGAGCCAGGGCATGGTACATTTGATATCGGGCGCCGGTCTCAAAAATGGTTAAAGCTCGATCGCTCAATTGATTTTTCAAAGCGTGGGAGGCGAAAGCACCGCCTGCAACGGATAAACCTCCGAATACGGCTGCGGCTGCTATAAAAATGCGAATTAAAATTAGCGTTGACATAATATTTATTGAATTGCAAAGAAGGAAGTTCGGCAACGAGCAATGTACGGGATGTAACGGATGTTAGGAAGAAGGAAGAAGGAAGAAGGAAGAAGGAAGAAGGAAGAGGGAAAACATCTAATTGTTGAGCGAGAAAGTGCGCGGTGCCTGCCGTATTGGTCATTGCCAGCGGGAGCGAAGCAATCGCAGAGTATGGAGGTTCACTGGCCTAACTCTGGGAAGGGAAGGTGCGCTAGGCGCACCCTAGGCTGATGAGAAATTAGCTTTTTTGCAAATATTTTTAATCTATTTCCGCACAGCTTCCAGCAAGCGAGAATAGTAAAAGCTAGTGCTAGTCATCGCTGTTCTGTTAATAACAAAACCATTGCTTTCTAAGATTTTGATAATATCAGCTTCGCGGTGCTGGTAAGCCCGGGTAGTTTTGCTCGGGCCGGGGAAAAGTTCACCAATTTTTTTGAGGGCGGTAAGTGCTAATGTTTTGGGTGCAAAACTAAGAATTAGTCGCGATTCGGCGATCGAACTTAGGTGAGCGATCATTTCTGCAGCCTTATTTTGAGGATAGTGGATTAGCACGTCCAAACAAATCACTGTGTGGAATTTGCCGGTTAAAGCTTCCAAATCTTGGGCTGCGAAGGAGATGTTGTAGAGCTTGCCGGGAACTGCTGTCGATCGATCGTAAGCTTCTGCTACCATTTTTTCTGAGATATCGCTAGCGCAAACAATTGCCCCAGCGTCAGCCAGAGGAATGCTCAGAGATCCCACACCGCAGCCGGCATCGCAGACACAAAGCCCGGATAAATTCCCGTCAGCTTGCAGCCATTCGATGACTGTATCCACCGTTTTCTGGTGCCCGGTGCGGATGTCTAGCTGAACTTTATTGACTTTGCCGTCGCCGTAAATTCGCTGCCAGCGATCGAATCCCGTTGAGTTAAAATACTGTCTAACTATAGTCTTGTCGTCTACCAAATTCATCGATCTGCCTGCTGCTGAGTTATTGCCAACGGTTAGACATTATATAGCAATCCGGTTCGGAAAATGTGCAAATCGCAACAACCTATTTTAGATTTGCGATTTGAGATTTTAGATTAAAACGGCACATCTAAAATCTAAAATCGATCGGGTAATACCAGTTAGCACATTCCCACTCCATCAATTCTTTAATTTAAAATGGTATAACAGGTTAAAATAACCGATGCCAAGTCAATTGCTTTGTCGCAGCATTTAAATTCCAGCGCAACAATTGACTTGCCGATTTGCCAATAATTCCCGAAATTCCGATCGCCCTTCTCGGAGATTCAGTTGCCAGGGCGATCGCACTTTCGGCATCGCAAATTCCCCACTCCACCAAATTCTGAACTCCCGCCAACAGCGGCAGAGTTGTACCTGCCAAAGTAGCAGATTCCAGGGGCGAGTGGTAATCTAATCTTACCCAAGCTGTACCTTTTCTGACTTCAATTTGTCGGGAATCCCAAGGATAAACACCGTCAGGCAAACCCAAAGGAGCCAAAGCATCGCTCACTAAAAAAACGCCTTTTTGATACCTACCAGCGCGTAGCAAAAAATCAATCATTGTCGGAGAAACGTGCTTGCCGTCGGCAATTAAACCGCATTTTACGCCCGGATAAACAATCGCCGCTCCCAATAAACCCGGTTCTCGGTGGTGCAAACTCGGCATCGCATTAAAAGCGTGAGTTACCATTGAAGCTCCCCGCTCAAATGCTTGCTGTGCCTGCTCAGCCGTCGCTTGGGAGTGTCCAAGACTGACGGAAATTCCCAAACTTTGCAAATAGGAAATGACTTCGCCAGTGCTGTCTAACTCCGGCGCTAAAGTAATTATTTTGACAATATCGGCACAATCTCCTAAAACTCGCTTGACATTTTCTATAGTTAGCGGTAGCAAAAACTCAACTGGGTGAGCGCCTCGCTTCAGGGGGTTGAGAAAAGGGCCTTCGAGATGAACGCCGAGAATTTCCGCTGTTTTGGGTTTAATTCTTGCGTGATCGGCGGTTTGTACAGTGCGGATATAATCAGCTATAGTCGAGAGCGATCGCCTAAACTTATCCAGCGAAGTTGTCACCAAAGTCGGCAAAAAAGCATCGACTCCCTGATTCCACAAAAATTGACAAATTTTTGGCAAAATTTCAATATGCTTGTTTTCTAAATCGGGAAAAGCAAAACCCATGGCGCCGTTAATCTGCAAGTCAACACCGCCTAGAGAAAGCCAATCGCCTGCTACATCAAGCACTTGCAAATCGGGAGGACAAATCCGTTTAAATACAGCGTCCATTGGCCAAACTTCTTGAATGATGCCCGTTTGGTCAACAGCAAGCATCTGCAAATCCTTGCAACCGGGGAGGCGAACATTGAGAATATCTGTGCGGGCGGCAGGTGGGGTTGTGGCTTCAGTCATCCGATTTTAGATTTTAGATTTTAGATTTAATATTCGCTACGGATAAATCCGGTGGCTGTCGATGAGGAGGGGGAGCTTTTTGCTTTTTGCTGGCTGCAGAGCTGCTCAGACGGGGGCTTGTGGCAAAATTGCTTTTAAGGGTCAGTTTGGGTACAAAATATCTAAATTTGAGTTAACGCAATCATTTAAAATTAGCATTTATCTGAAATCTCAAATCTGAAAATTTTATGAATCAAGCGACAGTTGGAATTATCATGGGTAGCGATTCGGATTTACCAACCATGAAAGATGCGATCGCAGTTTGCGAAGAATTCAGTGTTGCTTGCTCCGTGGCGATAGTCTCGGCGCACCGGACCCCTGAGCGCATGGTGGAATATGCCCAAACCGCTCACCAACGAGGCTTGAAAGTCATTATCGCAGGTGCCGGGGGAGCGGCGCACCTCCCAGGTATGGTAGCATCTTTAACCCCCTTGCCAGTAATTGGGGTGCCTGTACCGAGTCGGCACCTGCAAGGGATAGATTCGCTGTACTCGATCGTGCAAATGCCAGCCGGGATACCCGTAGCAACAGTGGGGATCGGCAACGCTAAGAATGCTGGCTTGCTGGCAGTTCAGATACTGGCAGCTCATCAGCCAGAATTGCTAGAGCGAGTTTTGCATTACCGCAAAACTTTGTCCGAATCTGTACTGAAAAAACAAAATCAACTAGAAGAGCTAGGCTATCATAACTATCTCAATCTCAACAAATAATCCATAAACTTTTGTAGTAAGATTGGAAAGTTTTCCGAATATTGCTGAGCTTACTAGCCGTAAAGAGGGTAAAAGTGATTAAAATGACTGTCGGAAAGAAAAAGTCGAAACAAGTCAGGCGGGAGGCTTTAAATTTGCCAGCAGCTAAATTTTTTACGAAAGTCAACAGGTTGAAGAAATTACAAAGGGCGATCGCCCGCCTCAGCCCAAGTTGGCAAGCCTGCATACCTTTAGCTGCAATCATCGTCTTGGTGTGGGGATATGCGGCGGTAGCCCAAACCCCTGCAACGCCAACCACCGAGGAACAATTAGCAAGCCTTAAGGTGGGCATGGATACCATGTGGGTCATGGTGGCGGGGATGCTAGTGTTCTTTATGAACGCCGGTTTCGGTATGTTGGAAACCGGTTTTTGCCGTCAGAAAAATGCGGTTAACGTGTTGTCCAAAAACTTGATTGTTTTTGCGCTTTCTACGATCGCATTTTGGGCGATCGGCTTTGCCTTAATGTTCAGCAAAGGCAACGCTTTTATCGGCAGCAGCGGATTTTTTCTGTGGGATGTAGCCGACAACAGCCCTGCCACAGGAGAGGCTTATCAAGGCATTTTCGAGTCGCTTAACTGGACGGGAGTCCCCCTCAACGCTAAATTCTTTTTCCAATTAGTTTTTGCGGGAACTGCTGCGACGATCGTTTCTGGAGCCGTTGCAGAGCGAATTAAATTCCTTGAATTCTTAATTTTTAGCTTGCTGTTAGTAGGCATTGCTTACCCGATTACCGGACACTGGATTTGGGGCGGCGGCTGGCTGGCAAACGCAGGCTTCTGGGATTTTGCCGGTTCGACGGTGGTTCACTCGGTAGGCGGTTGGGCTGCTTTGATGGGAGCGGCATTTTTGGGGCCGCGGCTTGGTAAGTACCGCGACGGCGATACTGTGGCGATGCCGGGACACAATATGAGCATTGCCACTCTGGGCTGTTTGATTTTGTGGTTGGGCTGGTTCGGTTTCAATCCCGGTTCGACAATGGCACTCGATGCAAATGCGATCGCCCATATTGCGATCACCACCAACACTGCCGGTGCCTTCGGGGGAGTTGCTGCAACCATTACGGCTTGGCTGTATCTTGGCAAACCCGACCTTTCAATGATTATCAACGGCATCCTCGCAGGTTTAGTCGGGATAACAGCAGGCTGCGCTTGGATCAACGTGCCCAACTCTGCCATTATCGGCACGATCGCCGGTATCCTGGTAGTTTTCGCCGTAACTTTCTTCGACAACTTGAAAATTGACGACCCTGTAGGCGCAACTTCAGTTCACTTAGTCTGTGGCATCTGGGGAACTCTGGCAGTGGGCTTGTTTGCTGACGGGCCTACAACTGGACTTTATACCGCAGGCCCCGAAGCCGGATTGCTTTTGGGCGGAGGTTTCGGTCAACTCTGGGCGCAGTTGGTCGGCATTATCTCTGTAGGCGGGATGACCGTGCTGCTGAGTACGATTTTTTGGCTGGCACTCAAAGCTTTGCTGGGTATCCGCGTTTCTGCTTTAGAGGAGGCTGAAGGTTTGGATATCGGCGAACATGGGATGGAAGCTTACACGGGGTTTGTGAAGGAAACGAGCTTGGACAACAGAAGTGAGACCAGCTACGGCGGTTATGGTGGGGGTTCTGGAGGCAAGAGTACCAAACTGTAGAGCGTGCGCTTGATCGACCAATTCAGCTTTCGTGTCCTAGATTAGCTATTTATCAGCTAATTCACGCCTTTATTCAGAAAAACCACACTCTGAAATAGCCACTAACTTATGGCTGTCTATCGTTGTGCTCGCGTTTCAATCTTCGATACGAACGCGGGCATATTTTTATTTTTAGTTGACCTTTAAGGGCTGACATATGGCGTTGCACAATTTGAGGATGATTATCCCTCTTCTGTCACTTTCGGCAAGAAATAATCGGGAAGGCTTATAGCAGAAGACTTTTACCAAAAATCTTGATTTCAGCCATTCTGTTAGAAAATAAACGCTCAAATGCTAGCTCTATCTACAGTTAAAAATTTGGCTCATTTTTATTTTTCCAGGGTGACAGAAGAGGGTTATGGTGGGGTGTCCCGCCTGCTGTGAAAATACAATGGACGGTCTACCCGAACAAATCAGAGAAAAAAATCAAAATCATCCCGCTATTATGCAACGCCTTAAATATAGTAGTTTCCGATTGCATGAGATGTGCGTCGGTCATTGGTAATGGGGAATTGAGAATCTGTAACTAACGAACTTTGCAAACTGGTGTATTGATTAGAGTTTACCGGCAATTGCTTTAAGTTCTTCAACGACGCGCTTGTTCTTGGGATTCCTGCTGCCATCAAGGCGGGCGGAGACAACAGTGATTATTTCTAGTATATCTTTAGCTAAATCCTCGTCACAGCTAGTATTTTCGGTTTGATTTATAATCACTACCTCTGTCCCAAAGTGTTCGCACAAATTAAAAATTAGTTCAGAACCAAATCTCAGCAGTCTGTCTTTATGAGTTAATACCAACCTTTCGACTTGATTGTCTGCGATCGCCCGAATTAGATGTTGTAAACCCCGCTTACTGTAATTAACCCCAGAACCTACATCCTCAATGATTTGGAATTGCCACCCCTGAGATGCACAAAACAATTCCAAAACTTGTTTTTGTCTGTCTAAATCATCTTTTTGGTTGTGACTGCTAACCCGAGCGTAAGCAATGGTTAAAGCGCCGTTGGGTTTTAAGCCGAGAAGATGAGCTAGGTCATAGCGTCTGTGACCATTAGCGGTGCGTTCGGGTATTAGCTTGCCTTCGGCTTCCCACCGGCGCAAGGTGGAAGCGCTCACACCTTTAAGTTTGGCTGCTTCAGTTATAGTTAATTTTTTCATTTTTGGATTTTAGCATCAGAAATGGGTAATTTCGGTAAGTTTTAGATATATTTTTGTCCTGGTCTGCGGGTTGGACAAGTCCGATTTATGTGCAAGAAAGTTTGGTAGGCAGATTTTTTATGGTAAAGTAGTGCGAAAAAGCAAAGTTCTGCATCGCCGTCCTTGCCCAACACAGCACAGTGCTTGATTCTTACAAGAATTGAGGCTTTAATTGAGCGGTAAAATTGGATGCAGCAATCAGTGCAAATTATTCGGTGTGAGGCCTGCAAATAGCTTGAGTTTATGGAGAAGTTTGGAGGAGGTAGCAGAAGTAGAACTCATAAATCCCTCTTAGGGATGGAAGTTAGCCGATCGAAAAGTGTTCCGGTTTGGGCTTTGCTATCTTTGGTGACGAACGGGGTACTGATAGTTACAGTCGCTCAACTACTGCTGCAGGGAAACAACTTGACAGAAAGCTTCCAGGCGAATGATGCGGTGACGGCAGAAGCGGCCCAGGAACAAATTGGCCAACCGGCGATCTCTGCAAAGGCAGTGCTAGACGTGCCCGTTCCCGGGCCGCGACTTAAATGGACTTACCAGCAGTGGGTGACGCAGTTGGGTCGCGAAGCTGAGGCGGCGGCGGCGAATCGACCCTCAAGACTAAGTGTTTTGGCTGGGGATTCTCTAAGTATGTGGTTTCCAACCAAGCTGTTACCAGTCGATCGAATTTGGCTGAATCAAGGGATTTCGGGGGAGACTTCCCTGGGTTTGCTGAAGCGGTTGCAGTTGTTTGATCGAACTGCCCCGGATACGGTGTTTGTGATGATTGGGATTAACGATTTGTTGCGGGGGGCCAGCGACGAAGGGATTTTGGACAACCAGCGGCAGATAATTCGCGATTTGCGGTGGGCTCACCCCAAAGCACAAGTTGTGGTGCAGTCGATTTTGCCGCACAGCGGGGAACAAGCTACTTGGGAAAATCGCGATCGGCTGTTGGCGATTCCTAACAGTCGGATTAGGTCAATAAATCGACGGCTGAAAGAAATTGCTAGTTCGGAAAATGTTTTGTATCTGGATTTGTACCCGCTGTTTGCGGATGCTGAGGGCAATTTGCCAACTGAACTCAGCACAGACGGCTTGCACCTTAACGATCAAGGTTATCTGGTTTGGCGATCGGCCCTACAACTATTCGATCAGATGCAGTTGAAAAATGAGTCATGAGTCATTAGTTATGAGTCATTAGTCATGAGTCATTAGTCATTAGTCATTAGTCCTTAGTTAGAAAAATAAAGGATGAAGTCATATTCTCCCCAACTCTCCCCCTCTCCGATTACTGTGTTGTCACTGGCTATGTCAAGTAGCGACTGATACATTAAGAAATATGATAGTTAGCTATTTAGTATAAGGTGATACAGAATAACTGTTTGTACAAATGGTGGAATCCAAAAGGCATAGACCATTGGATTGATAGTTGACGAATTTAGATGAGTCCGGCTATACGAAGTCGGGAGGTTGAGGATTGGGGAATTATCTATTGAAGATTTGTTCCGCTAAAACACGGACTTAAAACCAAATAACTATTGCATCTAAAATCCTCGCATCTAAAATCGGCTGGGTCTTCCCGGAAAATTGCTGAGTATGAGAAGGTACAACTAACGTGATCAAAAAAAGTTTAACGATCGGCATCATCGCGCTGTGGCTGTTAAGCGTACCGCTAACGGACAATGCCTTAGCTCAAGATGCTGCTGGTACTGCTGTTGCAGTGGTGCCGAATCCGATCGACAGTGGCGATACGGCCTGGATGTTGGTCTCCTCAGCACTGGTATTGCTGATGACACCTGGGCTGGCGTTTTTCTACGGGGGACTGGTGCGATCGCGCAACGTCCTCAACACCATGATGATGAGCTTCGTCATGATGGGACTGATCGGCGTCACCTGGACGCTGTGGGGCTACAGTTTGGCCTTTGATGTCACCGCCAGCAACCTAAATCCTCAAGGGTTTGGCCAAGGGATCGAAAGCTTCATCGGCGGCTTCGACTGGATGTTCTTGAACAAGGTGACGGCGGACACACCAGATCCGATCGGCTACGCACCGACAATACCTCACCAAGTCTTCATGGTTTACCAGATGATGTTCGCCATCATCACTCCAGCCTTGATTTCCGGGGCGATCGTCGAACGGGTAACATTTAAAACCTATTTCTGGTTCGTGCTGGTGTGGTCTACCTTCATCTACTCTCCTTTAGCCCACTGGGTTTGGGGTAGAGGCTGGCTGGGGGCGATCGGAGTTTTAGACTTTGCCGGCGGCACAGTCGTGCACATCAGTTGCGGTGTTTCTGCGGTTGTCGCAGCTTGGGTAATCGGGCCCCGCAAAGACCACTTGAAGAAACCCCACACCCCCCACAACGTACCCTACGTCTTGTTGGGAATTGGGCTGCTGTGGTTCGGCTGGTTTGGCTTCACCGGTGGTAGCGCTTTCGGATCTGGTTCTTTAGCAACAGTGGCTTTTGTCACCACAATGGTTTCTACAGCAGCCGGCGGTTTAACTTGGACAATTGTCGAATGGGTACTTAGAGGCAAACCGACAGCAGTGGGAATTGCTAGCGGTTTCCTCGCGGGATTGGTGGGCATCACACCTGCGGCTGGATTCGTGCTGCCAGTGGGAGCGCTTTTGATCGGATCGATCACTTCGGTTTGTTGCTTCTTTGCTATTAGCTGGCGCGCTAAGCTGGGATTTGACGACTCTTTGGATACCTTCCCGCTTCACGGCGTCGGCGGAACTGTGGGCGCGATTCTGACTGGTGTGTTTGCGACTAAAGCGGTTAACGCTGCCGGAAATGACGGGCTGTTTGCCGGGAATCCGGGGCAAATCGGCACCCAGTTGATAGGCGTTCTAGCTACTTACGTGTTTGCGGGTGTCGGCACTTTTGTAATCCTGAAAATTGTGGAACAGTTTATGGAACTGCGAGTGCCGTCATCTGCTGAAGACAAAGGTTTGGATATTGACCTGCACGGGGAAGAAGCTTACGGTGAGGATTTTGCCGGCGGTTTCAGTTCTTTTGAATCGAGTTCTCCTTTTGCGCCGAGGAAGATTTGAAAAGACCCTAAGACTAACGCACTCAAGCCTGTGAAACCCAGTTTCTTTGGAGATTTATCGACTCCCAACCCAGATTTTTCTAATAAACCGGATTTCTTTGCGGGATTTTGTGCAGAAGAAGGTTTGAATCTGTGATTTGCAGTCAGAGTCAATAATAGTAGTTGGGTTGCCCCGTTTTGCAATTGTTGCAGGCGGGGTTTTCAAATTTGAGATGAGAGTTCTCCAATGGTTCTAAAATCAAAGGTAATTAACCTAGATTTCAACTTGATACCGCATGGATACTAAAGCTTTTAAACGATCGCTCCAACAGTCGGAAAACTACCACCGCAAGGGTTTCGGACACGAAGCTGAGGTAGCTGGGGTGATGCAAACGGCTTATCAAAGCAGTCTGATCCAGCAAATTCGCGACAATAATTACAGGCTGGAACGCGGCGCAGTCACGATCCGGCTGGCTCAGGCTTTTGGCTTTTGCTGGGGGGTGGAACGGGCTGTAGCTATTGCTTACGAGACTCGCCAGCATTTCCCCTCGGAACGGATTTGGATTACTAATGAGATTATTCATAATCCCTCTGTCAATCAGCATTTGCGCGATATGGAAGTTGGTTTTATTGCTGTTGAGAAGGGGCAGAAAGATTTTTCGGTTGTCGATAGTGGCGATGTGGTAATTTTACCTGCTTTTGGAGCGAGTGTCCAAGAAATGCAGTTGCTTAATGATAAGGGCTGCAAGATTGTTGATACTACTTGTCCTTGGGTTTCTAAGGTTTGGAATACTGTTGAAAAGCACAAAAAAAAGGATTATACTTCGATTATTCACGGTCAGTACAAGCATGAGGAAACTGTTGCTACGAGTTCTTTTGCTGATAAGTATTTGATTGTGCTGAATTGGCAAGAAGCTGAATATGTCAGCAATTATATCTTGCATGGGGGCGATCGCGCTGAGTTTCTGGCTAAGTTTAGTAAGGCTTATTCTGCTGGTTTTGACCCGGATCGGGATTTAGAAATGGTGGGGATTGCTAACCAAACTACTATGCTCAAAACTGAGACAGAGAATATTGGCAAGTTGTTTGAAAAAACGATGATGCGGAAGTTCGGGCCGGAGAATTTGAGCGAGCATTTTCTGAGTTTTAATACTATCTGCGATGCGACTCAGGAACGGCAAGATGCTATGTTGAGTTTGGTTGAGGAAAAGTTGGATTTGATGCTGGTAATTGGGGGTTTTAATTCTTCTAATACTACGCATTTGCAGGAAATTGCGATCGACAAAACTGTTCCTTCTTATCACATTGATTGTGCAGAGCGTATTCTACCGGGAAATCGGATCGAACACAAGCCTTTGGGGGGAGATTTGATCGTAACCGAAGGTTGGCTACCGGATGGTAAAATTGTGGTGGGCGTGACTTCGGGTGCTTCTACGCCTGATAAGGTTGTTGAAGATGCGATCGATCGCATTTTCGCGATGAAAGCGACTGCGATTGTGTAATTATATTGTTTCGGCACTGCACTCGGAATCATAATTTTCTCAGTGCAGGGCGAGTGTCTCTTTGCCAGTGCGATCGAGCGTCTCGCTCGCAAAAAGATATAATTCCGATGTTAAACTAATTTCAACCCATGAATTCTCCCCAATTACCCGATCGCTCGCATTTCTGATTTCGATACTATTCACCCGCGTCATCGCCTCTGTGAATTCCTCCCTGCCTCCAAAATATTATTTTGTAAATAAATATTATTATAAATTGACCTTTTTTTGGTGGTAAAAAGCTTGACTTGGCTAGTTTTATAATGTATTATTTAACAATGGGAATAGTAGCAAAAATTAGATTTATGTCACTATTCCCATTATTTAAAATATACCACAAAACAATACTCCGGACAGTTTTTAAGCAGCCAAAGTACCATAAGACAAGACTGAAGGAAGATTAGGATGGTTTAAAATCAAATCCGGGTCTAAATCTAACTTGTCAATAAAGGTACAAAGTAGATGCTTATTGAATTCCAGACGTTTATAAGAGGCCATAGAAAACACAAACGACTTGGCAGATGAATGACAACTAGAGAGTTGATGTTTAGCTAAGTTTAAGGCAATTAGACTGGCATTAAAATGAAAATCAAGCCGTGGTAAATGACGAGCTTGACAATCAGACAGTCCTGTAAATTGCTTGGCATCACGAAAAATAAATTCAATCTGGAAGCGAGCCTGATAATATTCAAGAATTTGCTCAGGTGGTAGGTGAATATCAGTGCTAAACAATAAAGCATTTTTGATTTTGCCGTTGGCTTGAACCTCAGAGATACAAACCAAACAAAT
>NZ_JAUBVE010000019.1:0-9884 GCF_036705715.1 Microcoleus sp. AT3-D2
TGCCCAAAAATAGCTCAAAACCTCTGCCTAGCATTTATGAGTATTTGTACTCATCGCAAAAGTGACACGCTCCCAAAAAACCTGGAAGCAGGAACGCTCCACAATATTGGGGTTGTTTACCTCGCACAAGGAAAGTATGAATTAGCCTTGAAGTTCTTGCAGGAAGCTTTAACCATTCTCAAACCACTTGGCTACAAGGAGTCGGAAGGGGTAATACTCAGTAATATTGGCCAAGTATACTTTAAGCAAGGAAAGTATGAATTAGCCTGGGATTTTTATCAGCAAGCCTTGGTAATTGTCCAGGAATTTGGCGACAAGGCGGATGAAGGAAAGGCTCTCAAAAACATCGGTTACCTGCTAGAGAAACAAAACCAACCAGAATTAGCGATTGTATTCTTCAAGCAATCAGTCAACGCCAGAGAAGTGATTCGCAAGAATATCAAGGGACTTCCTCAAGAATTCCAGCAATCCTACACAGACACCATTGCTAAAGATTATCGCCACTTAGCTGACCTCCTCCTGAAACAAGACCGAGTTCTCGAAGCCCAACAAGTGATAGATTTACTCAAAATTCAAGAACTTGAAGATTATCTCAGCAATGTGCGCGGCAACGAACAAACTGCTCAAGGAATTCCCAATACTCCCTCAGAACAGCAAATTCAAAAAGGCTACGAAGCCCTTTTAAATAAAGCAATTCAACTCGGTAAAGAACTCGTCAACATCGAAAAGATTCCACCTGCTAACAGAACCCCCGCCCAGCAACAGCGTATTCTAGAGTTGAGAAAAAATCAGCAAGAAATTTCTCAACAGTTTCAAGAATTCCTCAAAAGTCCAACCGTAACTGCACTGGTGACGCAACTGAGGCAAGTCACGGGTGGAGAAACTCTCAATCTTGCCAATTTCAATAGTTTACGAGACAACCTCCAAAAGCTGCAACAAAACGCTGTCATTCTCTATCCCTTGGTTCTTGATGAGCGATTGGAACTGATTTTAGTTACTCCTTATTCTCCTCCGATTCGCCGCACAGTGGCTGTGAAACGGGAAGAACTTAATGGTGCTATTGCTGATTTCCGTCGTAATATAACAAATCGGAATGGCAATATTGCCGATGCTGAAGTTGCGGGTCAAAAGCTTTACCAATTGTTGATTAAACCGATTGAAAAAGACTTAGCACAAGCCGATGCTAAAACTATTATATATGCGCCTGATGGACAGTTGCGCTATATTCCGCTTGCTGCCTTACATGATGGCAAACAATGGTTAGTGGAGCGCTTCCGCATTAACAATATTACTGCTGCCAGTCTGACTGATTTTAATACAAAACCTCAAACTAATTTGCAAGTTATAGCGGCTGCTTTTACCCAAGGCAGTTATAAGTTCAAAGTTGGTACGAGAGATTTCACAATGTCGGGACTGCCGTTTGCGGGTCGAGAAGTGGAAAATTTAGCGACGACAATTCCGGGTACAACGAAACTATTGGACAATCAATTTAACCGCGATACTGTGTTGTTGATGAATGATTATTCAATTGTTCATCTTGCGACTCACGCGACTTTTTTGGTTGGTGAACCGGAAGATTCTTTTATTATGTTCGGGAATGGCGATCGCGCGACGCTACGAGAGATCAAAACCTGGTCGTTACCGAAAGTGGATTTAATCGTCCTGAGTGCCTGCCAAACGGCTGTAGGCGGCAGATTAGGTAACGGTGAGGAGATTTTGGGGTTTGGCTATCAGGTGCAGCGTACAGGCGCTAGGGCCGCGATCTCCACGTTGTGGTACGTAGACGATGGTGGCACGCAAGTCTTGATGGATGCCTTCTATGCCGCCTTGAAGCAAGAGAATATGACCAAAGCCGAAGCCTTACGCCAAGCGCAAATTGCCCTGATTACAGGCAACTCTGTAGCATCAGGACAACAACCCATTAGCAGCAGCGCGCCGTCTGAACAGAGTAACAGCCTGAGCCACCCCTTCTACTGGGCACCTTTTATTCTGATTGGCAATGGTTTGTGAATCGATCGGGCCAAAAGGTAAAGTTTTACGATCGAGATGAAATTTGGCCTCTCCCGGCAAACCTGTTTCCGGCTCGGACTGCTTGCTGTAGCTCAGCCCTACCCGCATAGTAGCTTGGGCGGATGTTGAGATTCCGAAAAAAGCCTTTTAAGTGTCCAAAAAGCGATCGCGTGGGTGAAAATTGCACGGCAATTATGTTACATTTTTTATCACAGTCTGGAATTCGATCGGGCAACGCCAGCGAGTAGGGACAAGCCACCGCTTAGTTTCCCAGGGCTTGCAGGCGATCGCACAAGAGAGTTCCTTTCGTCAGCTCCAAATTTAAAAAATAGCCTCAGGCATTTGCTAGTAAAAGCAAGCTGCTCGGCGCGGGGCGACAAAAAACCTTGTGGCTGCTGCCCTGAACCTCAACCACAGCAATATTCTTTTAGGAATTCTGGCTCCATGTTTTCTAAACAAATCACCGACTCAAAAACCTACCAGTGGTTTGAGGAACGCCTGGAAATTCAGGCGCTCGCCGATGACATCACTACAAAGTATGTACCCCCGCACGTCAATATTTTCTACTGCTTGGGCGGAATTACTTTAGTTTGCTTTCTGATCCAGTTTGCCACCGGCTTCGCCATGACTTTCTATTACCGTCCCACGGTAGCAGAAGCTTTTTCTTCAGTGCAATACCTGATGACTGAAGTCAACTTCGGCTGGCTGATCCGCTCCATCCACCGCTGGTCTGCAAGCATGATGGTGCTGATGATGATTTTGCACATCTTCCGGGTTTATCTGACAGGCGGCTTCAAAAAGCCCCGCGAATTAACCTGGGTGACAGGAGTAATCTTGGCAGTCATCACTGTTTCTTTCGGCGTGACGGGCTATTCTCTGCCTTGGGATCAAATCGGTTACTGGGCAGTTAAAATCGTTTCCGGCGTCCCCGAAGCTATCCCGTTTGTCGGTTCTTTGATGGTTGAACTGCTGCGCGGCGGTGTCAGCGTTGGTCAAGGCACTTTGACTCGCTACTACAGCTTGCACACTTTTGTGTTGCCTTGGCTGATTGTAGTCTTCATGCTGGCTCACTTCTTGATGATTCGCAAGCAAGGTATCTCTGGCCCGTTGTAAATTTTGAGTTGTGGGGGCGGTATTTTTTTGCCCCCCCGCCCAATTGTGAGTTGAAAATTCAGAATTCATCACTCATGATATTTATTTACGGCTAATACTTCCTGCGATCGCGCCGCTGATTCAGACTAACGAAGACAGCGGAATGGCAGGCCCGGGTAAAACTAAAAGGAGAACACTCTCACTATGTCTATTATCAAAAAACCAGATTTGAGCGATCCCGCGCTCCGCGCTAAGCTCGCTAAGGGCATGGGTCACAACTATTACGGCGAACCAGCTTGGCCTAATGACTTGCTCTACGTTTTCCCTATAGTCATCATGGGAACGATTTCTCTGTGCGTAGGTTTGGCCGTACTAGACCCGGCTTTGGTTGGGGAACCTGCTAATCCTTTTGCTACTCCGCTGGAAATTCTGCCGGAATGGTATTTGTGGCCCGTGTTCCAACTCCTGCGCGTTTTGCCTAACAAATTGTTGGGTATTGCTTGCATGGCTGGCGTTCCCGTTGGCTTGATTTTGATTCCGTTCATCGAGAATGTTAACAAGTTTCAAAATCCGTTCCGCCGCCCTGTTGCTACTACTGTTTTCCTGTTGGGAACTGCTGTAACTCTGTGGTTGGGTATTGGTGCTATTTTCCCGATCGACAAATCTTTCACACTGGGTCTTTTCTAAGATTTAAGTTTGCTTGATTTTGACGCCTGCGGGTTTCCTGTAAAGTGCTTGTGTACTGGTGGGAAACTTTAGCGGGCGTCATTCGATTTTAGATTTTAGATTTTAGATTTTAGATTTGGAATTTTAGATTAAAGAATTGAAGAATAGGGGATTGGGGATTTCATTTTATTTTAGATTAAAGATTAAAGAATTGAAGAATTGTGGATTGGGAATTTCAATTGATTGAAGAATTGAACCATTTAAGAATTGAAGGATTGGGGCTTGGGAATTTGGGGTTTTTAGCTCTATTATTTAATAATACTCAGTAATTAATTATCTGATTTTCCTCAATTAAATTCAGAAGCCTAAAATATTATATCTAAATATATAAGCACAAACAAAACCCTAATATTTTGTAGGGGCGAGTTCCTGTAAATATCTACGGTTAGGTGCGGCTCTCAGAGATTGGGGCTAATACTTTAGATGCAGAAAGTAGATATACTTACCAGCAATCGTTAAAAATTCCACTCAATCTCCGGGACAAGGCTAGACTTGGGCGCAGACATATTCAGTAAAACTATATCTATATTGCCACTGCGTTTACAAATAAAGATGGCTATAGTTATACTTACTGATTTTGGCATTTAAGTGGGATTCAATACCCGCTCAATACCCGCTCAATACCCTCTTGCTGCTAAATGCGAAGCGCGTTATGGCGAGGGATTCTCGGAGGAATTATGATGAACCTAAATTTAGATACTATTTTCTCATCGCTGATGAACCCGGCACTGAATGAGTTTCAGGCTTGGGCTTTGCAAAACCCGGAAGAAAGTCTCAGCAAAACGATGTTACCGCCGATCGCCCTGATTGAGGGTTTGATTGCCAACGAACCCACCTATTTGCCGATAAAACGGCTGGCTTTCGGAGCCAACTTTTGCTGCGCGGGGCAAGTCGTGATGGGAGAGTTTGACACGCTGGAAAAAGCACTCACATCGCCCCAGGCGCGCGGATGGCGGCTTGGTACTTCTGTACTCGATCCCGATCAGGCGCCCAACCAAGATGTCGGCGGCAGAAACCTTTTTCTACTGTCTTTGTCCGATCGCGCCACTGATGCTAGCAGCAACCACGCAGCATTCCGAAGCTGTATGCAGAAATATCTGTTCAACAGTGCCACAACGGATCGCCAGGGAGACGAAATCAGCAGACGGTTGCTGCTGAGGCTAGCCGCAGATTATGCCGAGATGTCGCACGGTGCGGGGGGAGGGTTTTTTACCGATGTCAAGCGCGGTTGGATGGGATTTTTAGTCCGATATCTGCACTACGTCATCTTTGGGATTAATCCAGACGATTCAGAGTCGATCGAACTTCTCACCGAATTGCATTACACCCGCCAAAGCCCGCTGCACTACTTCGCCGTCATCGGCAACCTGCTGCAAAGCCTGAACCTGTTTGGACACGGGGATTTGTCCACTCTAATCGAGCGTGCAGCGACTATCTATGAAAATTCCCCAGCCTTAGCAGACTTCGAGGAGAGCTCGGAAAACAATGGCATGACTAAGCGGGAATTGGCAAAGCTGATGACATCAATTATGGGCATAGCGGGACTGCAAGGCCCCCTGCACCTAGGCTACACGGCAATGGGATACCGCCCTCTCCCCGCCTATAAAGGACAGCAGACGGCCGAAATTAACCCGACTGATTTTTGGGATCAGCTCGATTTGGATGATCGCCAGTCGATCGAGCTCTTCCTCCTGGAATGCGCCCGCCTCTGGGCCCCCGTCAGCGCCACCCACCGAGTCGCGACAGAGCCTTTCACCGCAACGGTAGCGGGCAAAGAGCGCACCTTCCCTGCCGGAACCAAGGTACTGATACCGCTCAGCCTGGGGCTGCTAGACGGGAGTTTCTGGGGCTCTACGGTATACGAATTCAACCCTAAGCGCGAGAATCTGTGCCCTTTTCATATGGGTTTTCATTCCGTGGGCGATCGGAGTGCGGGACGGATTTGCCCCGGTAAAGACATTGCACTCAAGATGCTGGTGGATGTCGTGAGTACGGTAGGCAAAGTGCGACGAGCCTCTGAGCCGAATTTGCAGGGGTAATTAATCCAAAAGCTTGATCGGACAGCGGTTGAAACTGAGATATTGCACCATTCTCGCTTAACAGGCTTTTCGGCCCACCCCACAAGACATCAAGTTTATTGTGGGGTGTCCCGCCCTTGAAAAACTTATTGGCAATGATGCAAGATGTGAGTTGAAACCGCACGCCACATAAACTATTGAGCGATCGACTCAGACATCAAGGGGGTATCTAATAGGAAACCAAAACACAACAATTTTGAGGATAAATAATACCATGTTAATCGAACAGAAGCAACTAAAAGACATCGCGAATTGGATGAAAGTAGAACATCCAGCAGAGTTACCTGAAGTTCTGCAAGGTATCTTTTTTATGGACGGGAATGTTTTACCAGACGATTGTCTGACGATGTACAGTTCAGACTGGAATGCTGATGAACGGACGTTATTGCTGCGCGTTTTTGACCCTGTTATCTGGACATTTCATTCATCAATGGCGGGACGGATGTTAATTTATTTAGTCAAATTTTCTCGCTTCAGCTACTTGTTCCGATTCTCGGATGCAACTTTGCAGCACGGACACATTACGCCGATAGTGTTTGGATGGTCTGTACCGCAGTGGCTGGTAGATTTTTTGATTGATCGAGATCCGAGCACTCCGAATGGAGATATCTGGTATCGCAGAAACTCATTTTTCGGCAGGCCTCCTGACAGCGGATATATACTCCGCAGGATTGTAGACAAAGATGGCAACTACACCTCAGCTTTTCCAGATATGCTGTCTAAAGTTGACAGTGATTGTTTAATAATTGCCAAAGAGTGAAAATATTTACAAACAAAAACGACAAAACCCGCTTCGTTAGGCGGGTTTTGTCGATCAAAGTGGCGGGGTTTGAACCGACGACCTATACGATGCCAAGTTTGATCTGATATCGTTTCCGGTTGCATCGGAATCATAAAATCGAGTCAACAATTAACACTCAACCATTCAGTTTTTCGACCCCGAGTCATATCAACTGCGGTAGCATCAGAATTAATATTACCCACAGGTAGGACACGGCGCTGTGTAACCGAAAACGATATTACTTCGGGCTCATCAGAGTTTTTTTGCCATGATTATACAGCCTATTCTAGGTTCATAAAGTAGTAGGGAAAAGGCAATGCCTTTTCCCTACGGGGATTCATTGATCAGGGGTGTACTTCACAAACAACGTGGAATCTCCAGTAAGATGTTTGGTTTCACCCTTTTTTGATTCGCCAACCGTCTCTTAATCCATCGTCCCTACAATATTCTCACCTAATTAATTAGCTCGATCGCACTACAGGAAAGCAAAAAAATCTGTGGCAGTAATCACGCTTGCAGGCACATTGTTGAGAGTTGCCAAAAGTTGCCCGGAACCAGTAACTCGGATGAGAGTTGAACTATTCTCGGCAACAATGCTCAGTTGGGAGAAATCCAGACCACCCATTAAGCCGATCGAATCGAGGCCGTATTGAAAGTCTAAAATAGTCTCGCTGCCGAGGTCAATACCCAACATAAATCGATCGTTCCCAGTGCCTCCAATCAGAGTATCATTCCCTTGATCTCCAAACAAGAAATCGTCCCCAGCACTGCCAAGCAAACTATCCTCATCCTTACCGCCGTAAAGAGTATCGTTCCCAGTATCCCCGTTAACGGTATCCTGACCTTCATTGCCAAACAACAAATCGTTGCCCAAACCACCGCATATTTGGTCTTTTCCGCCAGTTGAACCAATGGGGAGGGGGCTACCAATATCCCCGTACACTGTATCTTCCCCCTCGCCGCCACAGATAGTATCACTGCCTTCATCGCCAAACAGCAGGTTGCTGCCCAATTCGCCGACAACTAAGTCATCGCCCTTGCCAGCACGCACTGTATCATTACCATCACCACCTGCGATCGTATCTTGATTTTTCTCCCCGCTGAGGAAGTCATCGCCCGCCAAACCGAACACCAAATCATTGCCAGTCAAATCCGGGTCGAAGGGGTTAATAGTTCCCCCGTAGATAGTATCGTTACCCTGGTCGCCAATTAAAGTATCGCTTTCTTGGTCGCCGAAAATAATGTCGTCATCTTTGCCGCCGTAAACCACATCTTCGTTTTTGCCCGCAAAGATTAAATCATCTCCAGCAACCCCATTGAGGTAATCATTACCCTCATTGCCAAACAGCAAGTCCCTGTCTATATCTGGGCCAACCGGGAAAGCACTGTTAAGTCCTCCGTAAATATTATCATTGCCCTGTAATCCTGCCAACAAATCATCGCCGTCAAAACCATTTATTTCGTCACCGTTATTAGTGCCGAAAATAGTGTCGTTACCGTTAGTACCGTTGCGGCTATTAGTGACAGAATTTGGAGCGCGAATACTGCTAAGGCTGGGTAAAACAATTTGCGAACAAATGCAGTCAACATCTTGTCCTTCTTGCGGTGGTGGTGTTGGTGTTGGTGTTGGTGTTGGTTGGACTTGGGCGAAGAAATTGCCAAAGTTAATATTGTCAACATTAGTGCCGCTGACAGCAATAATATCAGCAGGATTGGCAGTAGTTTGCATCCAACCAGGTTGATTTACTTCCCGAACTCGATAAGTTCCCGGCCCTAAATTGGCGAAACTGTAGCCGCCTAAACTATCAGTTGAAGTGTTAACTTCTCCAGCATCTAAAGAGTCATTGCTGTTAGCGTCAAGGAAGATTTGCCAGTTGGGTAATAGCGGTTCTTGATCATCCAAAAGCCCATTATTATTGAGGTCATTAAACTTGCTGCCGGAGATGCTAATATTTTGGAAATTGCCAAAATTAACGTTCGATTGACTTTCGCCACTACCCAGATTAACCGCCGCCGGATTAGCAGTAGTTTGCGTCCAGCCAGTCTGCTGGACTTCCCGCACATTGTAAGTGCCGGGATTGAGGTTGTTGAAGCTGTAATTACCAGAATTATCAGTGGTAACAGTAGTTTCGCCAGAATCTAAAGAGTTGTTCCCGTTCGCATCAAGGAAAATTTGCCATCCCGAAAGGCCAGTTTCCTCCGCATCCTGAGTACCGTTGCCGTTGCCGTCGTTGAATTTAAGACCGCTGATGCTGCCTTGCTGGACGGGAGTGGGAGGCAGAGGCGGAGGCGGAGTCGGTGTCGGTGTCGGAGTCGGTGTCGGAGTCGGCGGGACTGGTTGGTTGCCGAAATTGGCAGTGGAAATTTGACCTGGATCTAACGGAACGGTTTGGGGGTTAGGGGTGGTTGGTGTAAAACCTGTCGGCACCACTTCCCGGACGTTGTAAGTGCCTGTTTGCAGGTTGGGGAAGCTGTAGCTGCCATCGGTACCGGTAGTAACTTGGGTTTCTCCGGTGTCTGGAGTGCCGTTGTTGTTAGTGTCAAGGAAAATCGTGACGCCAGGGATGCCAATTTCTCCGGTATCTTGAGTGCCGTTACCGTTGGTGTCGTTGAATTTAGTGCCAGTTATGGTGCCCGTCTGGAGGCTATTGCCGAAATTAACTGTAGCAGGAGTAGTTTGACCTGCTGTCAGAGTCACTGAAACCGGATTGGGAGTAGTCGGTTCGCTGTTTGGCGGCACGACTTCCCGAACGTTGTAAGTACCTGCGGGCAAGTTGGGGAAAGTAAAGCCACCGTTAGCATCGGTAGTTGCCGAAGTTTCTGTGGCGCCGAGAATGCCGTCACCGTTTGTGTCGAGGAAAACTGTAACTCCGGGCAAACCAAGTTCTCCGGCTGCTTGAGTGCCGTTGCCGTCAATGTCGTTAAATTTTATACCAGTAATGCTGCCGAGTACAGCGGGTGTCGATCGATTGCCGAAATTCACCGTAGCAGGAGTAGTTTGGCCTGCTGCCAGCGTCACTGCAACCGGATTGGGAGTAGTTGGCTGGCTGAATGACGGTACAACTTCCCGAACGTTGTAAGTGCCTGCGGGCAAGTTGGGGAAATTGAAGCCGCCGTTACCATCGGTAGTTGCGGAAGTTTCGCCGGCATCGAGAATGCCGTCGTTGTTAGTGTCGAGGAAAACAGTGACTCCGGGC
>NZ_JAUBVE010000019.1:9984-96614 GCF_036705715.1 Microcoleus sp. AT3-D2
CGTCGTTGTTAGTGTCGAGGAAAACAGTGACTCCGGGCACGCCAAGTTCTCCGGCAGCTTGAGTGCC
Source organism: Microcoleus sp. AT3-D2 (assembly GCF_036705715.1). Lineage (NCBI taxonomy): Bacteria > Bacillati > Cyanobacteriota > Cyanophyceae > Oscillatoriales > Microcoleaceae > Microcoleus > Microcoleus sp. AT3-D2. Next base: position 10,052 of record NZ_JAUBVE010000019.1, read on the forward strand.
GTTGCCGTCAATGTCGTTGAATTTGATGCCGGTGATGGTACTCAGCGGTACGACCACGGGCACAGGCTGTGCGGAAAATTCCGAGGTGTTGCCGGCGGCGTCTGTTGCTGTCGCGGTGATTAATTGGCCTGCGGTGACGGCTGCTGGGAAAGTTTGATTAAAAGCAGCGTTGCCGGCGGCGTCAGTAGTTACCGGAATAGAAGCGATGAAGGTTTGACCTTGGGTGCCGGGGGGAGTGTTGGCGAAAATTTGCAGGGTGAATGTGGTACTGGGAATGCTGTTGTAAGTTCCCGCGACGGTGACGCTGCCAGCACTGGCGGTAGCCGTAGTGAGTACGGGGGTGTTTTGGAGGTTGTTTGCACCGATGTCGGCGTCGCCGGCATCGTTGGCGGTGATGCCGTTGTTGCCGAGGTCGATGCCTAAGCCAAGGTTGGCGAAGATGGAGTTGTTTTGGATGCTGTTGCCGGTACCGGAATTAACTGTGACCCCAGCTATAGCGTTATTGGCTATTGTATTCCCCAGGCTAGGTGCTGTGCCACCGATCGCGTTATTGGAAGAGTCAACCAATACGCCCGGAGCGTTATTCGCCACTGCGGTAGTGCCGTCGGTTCCGACGCCGATGAAGTTTCCCCGCACAAAGTTACCTGTAGCCCCGGCATTAATGATGACACCGCTATTGCTATTGCCAGAAATGACGTTGCGCTCGCCTGCCGTGGAGTCCCCGCCAATTGTATTGTTGGTGGCATTCGCAGTGATAGCAATGCCAAAACCGCCGTTGGCGATGGCTGCCGTACCTGCGGTATTGGTGCCGATGAAATTGCCCCGCACACTGTTCCCTGTGGCACCGACACCCGAGATGCTGATGCCACTGCCAACATTGCCAGAAATAATGTTCCGAACCGCTGCTGTATTGCCACCGATCGTATTGTTGAGCCCATTATCTATGACGACGCCAGCAACGTTGCTCAATGTTGTTCCAGCGGCATTGAGGCCGATGAAATTGGCTTGGACAGCGTTGCTGCTGCTATTGTCAACAATGCTGATGCCGCTGTTAGCATTACCGGAAATGACGTTGCCAGCACCTGTTACACTACCGCCAATCGTATTATTGTTTGCGCTTCCCTGGAGAGCTACGCCCACACTATTTGCAACTGCATTGTTACCGCTGACATCTGTACCGATGTAGTTGCCTAAGAGTTGGTTGTTGATGGCTGCCGTGCCAGCAATGACTGCGCCAGTACCGTTACCAGAAATAATATTGCGGGCAGCCGCCGTGCTGCCCCCAACTATATTGTTAGCTGCCTCTTGGATAACTACTCCGGCACCGATGTTGGCTACTGCAGCCGTGCCCGCTGCATTAGTGCCGATGAAGTTGCCCAGTACAGAGTTGCTCCCGCCAGCAATGATGACACCGAAAGTAGTATTGCCGGAAATGACATTGCGATCGCCCGGGTTAAGCCCGCCAATTATGTTACCGGTCGCACCGGATTGAATGACGAGGCCAAATACGCCGTTGGGCCTGGGCAGAGTGCCGGTGGCATCAAGACCGATGTAATTGCCAGATACTGTGTTCCCATTGCTTTCAACGGAGATGCCTGCGGTGGTGAAGCCATTGATTATTAATCCCCGCACGGTGCTACCACCGCTACCAGCAGCAAGGATCAGACCGTTTCCAACAGTATTGTTGCCAGATAGCTCAATAAGTGGGATGCCTGCAAATCCAGTCTGCGAGGTAGCGTCGATGATTATGGGAGCGGTAATAGGTGGCAATATCGAGAGGGGAGCGATCGTTTGCAAGCCTGTACCAATGGCAAAGTTAATATTGTGCGGTGGTGCGGCAGTGGCATTTGCTTGAGTAATCGCATCTCGCAGCGAACCCGGCCCAGCGTCAGCGGTATTAATAACAGTAAACGTCGCCAAGGTATGTGCATAATTTGCCATCACCTCCGGCTCGATCGCCAATCCTGTTTTAATCGCTCCAGTAGCGTATTCAAGTACCCAATTTCCGCCTTTTTGGGCGCTCCCCGTAATATCTGAAGAAGCAGCAATATTAGCTTTTGTTAACTTGCTTAGCTTTTGTACAAAAGCCTCTCCTTTTTCACCTGCTGCTACGTTACATCCGTATAGCAGAATTTCAAATTGATTTTTAATTGAGTTTACAGATGACGAAAACCACTGTTTCAAACAGTCGCTATATGTTTCTAAATTGTCGGAATTCAGGATAGTTGGCCCTAGCTGCAAACTTCCCGATTCCCCGTGAGAAATAATGTGAACGCTTTCTATACCTTTGCGGATATGCAGTGCTTCGGCAATTTGTTCGATGCCGTCCCGCGTCCGATCGACTAAAATTACCTCCATCCCCGCTTTAACACCAACCGCCAGACTTAGCCAATCTTCAACTGCTGAATCTACGAAGACTATGTGTAGGTTTTTCATAATTACTGTTCCCCCATGCACCTAAGTAGGTTTTCAAAATGTTGTTTCCGTGCGATTATAATCGCTACTTCAATCCACCACAAATACGGCTACCACAAAACCCGCCTTCAACTCAGTAAAAGTTGTACAGACAAAGCTTTACAATTATCTATTTTTGTGCTTCTTGTAAATCTGTTGGAGCTGGAAAGTTGCTCGATCGCACTTTTTCATTCTCAACTTAAAAAAACCAGACCCCAGGTACAGCTAGCTTGTTCCCGGTTACGGAAATTTTTCAAAAAACGTAAGTATAATTTACACAACTTAATGTTCGGTTTTTTACTAAGTACACTTTTGTGAAAAAGAATCCAACTCTGTATAAGTTCCAAACCCAGAGAGTCGTGGGTATGCAGCAATTATTCAATCTCAAATCTCCAGTCTCGAAGCTAAAACCGCATGGCTGGGATTTTGGCAAATTCAGCGTGTCCCTCATAACATAGAGGAATAGTCGCCTTCATGGCATCATAGAAACTTGTCCCTCACATAATTGAAATAGATGACCGCTCAAAACTCCCCTGTTTCCCCCGTCACTTGGATAGAAGACAGAGTTCTGCTAATTGACCAAAACCGACTGCCGAAAGAATACGGTGTAGTCGAAATTAGCCGCTACGAAGATATGGCTGAGGCGATTAAAACTATGATAGTCCGAGGTGCTCCGGCGATCGGGGTAGCAGCAGCTTACGGGATGTATTTGGGGGCGAGGGAAATCGAAACCGGCGATCGTACCGAATTTCTCGCTAAATTAGAACAAGTTGGCGAGTTATTGCGATCGACTCGTCCCACTGCGGTTAATTTGTTTTGGGCAATATCGCGAATGCTCAAAACAGCCGAGAAAACTAGCGGTTCTGTCGAACAAGTGCAAAAAACTTTGTTAGAAATGGCTAAAACCATTCAAGCAGAAGACTTGCAAACTTGTAAAGATATCGGCGACAAAGGTTTAGAAGTTCTGCCCGCTACACCGGAAAAATTGAACTTACTAACTCACTGCAATGCAGGTGCATTAGCAACTGCCGGCTACGGTACTGCTTTAGGTGTATTTCGTTCTGCTTGGCGAGAAGGAAGACTCGGAAGAGTTTTTGCAGACGAAACTCGGCCCCGTCTCCAAGGTGCAAAACTCACCACTTGGGAATGCGTGCAAGAAGGAATTCCTGTCACATTAATAGCTGACAATATGGCAGCCCACTGCATGAAACTCGGCATGATTCACGCAGTAGTTGTCGGTGCAGATAGAATAGCTGCTAATGGCGATGCTGCCAATAAAATTGGCACTTACAGTTTAGCAATTGTTGCCAAAGCTCACAACGTTCCCTTCTTTGTCGCTGCGCCTCTATCTACCATAGATTTTGAACTTTCCGACGGCAGCAAAATTCCCATTGAAGAACGCGATCCAGTTGAAATGTATCAAGTTGGAACTACGCGGATTTGTCCTGTGGGAGTCGAATTTTACAATCCCGCTTTTGACGTAACTCCGGCGGAATTAATATCGGGAATTATTACAGAACACGGCACGGTTGCTCCTGGAGCGTTGAAACAGTTTCAAGCAAAACAATTGGTTTAATTGTATGTTACTAAACTGCTCATTCCACCGGGTGTATGTGAAATTAAGCAGAATTTATAGCAGCAACTGGCAGATCAAAGTTGCGATCGCAGCTCTAACTGTGCCAGTTGTTTTCAGTCCTGTCTCGGAAGCTCAAGTGTCACAAACGCTTAAAGCTAAGGAATCACAAGCGAAAAATTTTGTGGGTTCGATGAATAAAGCTCAGCAAGTTTACTATGCTGAAAAAGCAGGCTTTACAAGTTCTGTTTCCAATCTATTGGTTTATCTCGGTCTCCAAGTTAAACCTAACTCAGCCAGTTACAGCTACTCGATCGGCATGATGAAAAAAGGTGCTGTATTTAACTACGGAGTATCGAAGCAAGCTAATCTCAAAAGTTTTGTGGGGGGAGTCTTTTTGGTGGAAAACAATACCCAAACAATCTTGTGTATAAATGCTGCTCCGGGCAAGACTAAACCAGCAAATCCAACTAATACCAAAGGGGTTTTAGCCTGCGGTGCTAATACAGCAAAAGTTACTCAATAAATTATGTCTAATTTACTGGGTAATTTAGCAAATAACTGGATAGTAAATGCAGATTTAGCTAAGCAATTGCTGGAACAAGAAGCTACTTTACTAGATGCTCGCACACCCATTTTAAAGTGGTTTTGCCGTCTCCCACCAGCTATTCCCGTAACTTGGCAGGAATTTTCGCGTTCCGACTTTCCCCAAAAGGGAAAAATTATTGAAAATAACACAGTTTTAACTCAAAAACTGCAAGCAATTGGTATTTGTCAAGACAAACCTGTGATAGTGGTTGCCGATTCGGTGAAAGGGTGGGGCGAAGACGGGCGAATTGTTTGGATGTTGCGGACTTTGGGACACGAAAAAGCAGTTTTTGTCGATGGAGGATATCGGGCTTTAATCAAAGCGGGAATTAATCGAGTAAAAGCTGCAAACAATCCAACGCAAACAGGAGATTTTGTAATATCTCGCCGCTCGAATTGGGAAATTCAGCGGGATGAATTGAAAGCTATTTTAGGAGATGCTAATTTAGCAGTTATTGACGCCAGAGAGCCGCGAGAATATGCAGGTAAAACGCCTTACGGAGAAAAGCGGGGCGGCCACATTCCCGGTGCGGTTCACCTCTATTACAAACAGTTAATGGACAAACAGGGACAACTGCTGAGTCGTGGGGAAATTGTCGCTATTTTGCACCAGAAAGGAGTTTCGCAGTCAACTCAAATTGTGGTTTATTGCTCCGGGGGAATTCGTTCTGCATGGTTGACTTGTGTCTTGACAAATTTGGGATTTAATGCTAAGAATTATGCAGGTTCAATGTGGGAATGGTCGGCGTCGCCTGCAGATAGCTATCCTTTGTCAGTAATCCTTTCACGGGCGGGCTAGAAGCCCAACCCCTACTCCCCACAAGAAAATTTAATGTTTGTGGAACAGGCTGGAAAGCCTGTTCTTGAGAATGGTATCTGAACTCAGATTCAACCTATTAACTACAAACGATCGAGGTTGAGAATTTCAACCTACTTGTTCGATATACTGAGCGAGATCGTCGCGCAGGCGGCTGAGTTCGGCTTCGGTGGTCACGCGCACACGATCGTCCCGAACCGTAATCAGCACTTTCGCAGCAAAAGGAGTTGGCCAGATATTCGGGTTGCAGAAAACTTCCAAAAATACATCTCCTGCATACCGATATTCCATCGGTTTTTGGGGAGAAGCTTTAGCGCCAGCGGTTTTGGCTGCTACAGCTTTCAAGCTTTCCATCAAAGCTGCAATTTCGCTTTGCAAATCCCGCGCGGCTTGCGGGGAAAAGCTAAAGGAGACAGAACCTTCGACTAAATTCAGTGTCAGCGGAGAAAGAGACATGGGCAATGAAATTTAACATACTATTGTTAATGATAAAAAATATAGTAACCCAAAAGAAGTACATTCCAGCTCAATTGGACTGCGAAACTTGTATTAATTAAAAATTGTCTCAAGAAGCTAGGCTAAATTAATGAATATAAATCTAGTCGCAAGCTAGATTCAGCAATACTTTTAACCTTTTATGACTTGATAAGGTTTAAACTAGAAGCCAGAAAACTTGACGGCCGATCGAGGAGAGTTTATGGTTGCCGATAACCGTTCCGAAGTCCGCAAGGTTTTAATAATTACCTTATTGCTCAATTTGCTGGTGATGGCAATTAAAGCAGTCGTGGGATGGCTGACTGGTTCCCTCAGTTTGCTGGCAGATGCTTTGCACAGCGTCACGGACAGCGCTAATAATATTTTAGGATTGGTAACTAATCATTATGCCAATCCGCAGCCCGATCGCGATCATCCCTACGGACACCAAAAATTTGATGCTCTCGGAGCTCTGGGAATTGCAGCTTTTCTGGGAATTGCCTGTTTTGAAATTCTCAGCGGTGCTGTCGAAAGGTTGCTCAAAGGTGGCACAGTTGTCAAAATATCCCCAAATGAACTGTGGATTTTGCTGATTGTACTGGGGATTAATATTTTTGTTACTTTTTACGAGCGCAGAGTTGGCAAACGTCTCGGTAGCGCGATTTTAGTGGCTGATGCTCAGCACACGATGAGCGATGTTTGGGTGACAATTATGGTCATCGGCGGGTTGATTGGTGTTTGGCAAGGGCAGGTTTGGAATATACCTCAACTGCAATTCCTGGATGTGTTTTTGTCTTTTCCTGTGGCTGTTTTGGTATTTAGCAGCGGTTGGAAAGTTTTAAGGGAAAATCTGCCTTGGTTGGTGGATGAAATGGCGATCGCACCGGAAGTTATTCATGCGATCGCGATCGATGTACCGGGGGTTGTCAACTGTCACTCGATCGCCTCCCGTGGCGTTGTAGGGCGTCAAGTATTTATTGAGATGCACATGATTGTGGATGCTGTCGATGTAGAAACAGCTCACGGGATTACAGAAGAAGTAGAAGCCCGTTTGGAAGAACGTTTCAGCCCTGTACGCATCTTAATTCACGTTGAGCCGCCGGCTTACCATTCCGACCAAATTAGCTACGATTCTGAAAAATGAAGGCACAACCAGTGATTTTGAGACGGATACACGGATTAATTGAAGAATCGGGAAAGTATTTTTACTTACCGCAATTCCTCCAATTTTTTAAATCCTATCAATCGGGTTAGAGCGATCGCACTTAATTTAGTAGCAGTTTTCCACAGGAAAACGAGGGTTTTCCACAGAAAAGGGCAAGTTTTCCACAATAGATCGATCGGCTGTCGTCGATTTCTGTCTTTCTATTTGTATAAATTCCAAGTATTTTGAATTTCTGTAGCCATTTTCCCCCGCAAATGCCAAGGTAGCAAAATCTCCACTTTTGAACCGAGATCTCGCAGCCATCTCAAGGGGTAGTGCGGATGGAATTTTTACTTTATTTTATCTGGTGCTAGCCTATCTACTCTCGATCGTAGCGGAAATTCTCCTACTCTGTTTTAGCGGACGATTTTCTTAATTCAGAGAAAGATGAAGAAATGTTTCGATCGAGTTGGATTTGGGGGTGTGAGTGCGATCGCGCCTGAGTTGGTGAAAAAGCGATCGCCTTCTCCTTAAATCAAATTTCAAGCCTCCAAAATCGATCGATGCAGCCATTTCAAAACTGCATCGATGAGATTCGGATGGTTAGGAGAAATGCGTTTTACATTGTCGCATGGTCGATCGGTGATGATTGCGATCGTGCCTCCAAAAGCACTCAGTGCAGTTAGAAAAGGTTCGCTAAATTCGCGATCGATTTTAGAGTTGTAGAACACCAAAGCAACTCGTTTTTCTAGGTTTCTCAAATTCAGTCGCCAATAGGCTTTGAGCAGTGGCATAGTTGTGGGTATTCCTTCTTGTCGTTGTGGACAACCTTGCTCTACCATTTGGATATAGATATCAGTGGCAGGATTATCTAGAGGATTAAATTCGCGACCATCAATACAAATCAGTTGTACTGCTTGATCGAGTTTTTCATTATGGGAAACCGCAGACTGAAGGACTGAAAATTGCTCAACGTTGTTGAGGAGTTGAGGAGTAGAAGAGTTAGCAATAGAGATGTTTTCAAGTGCCTCTAAGTCAGTACAGGATGGTTGAACGCAACAAGCGTCATAAAATTCTGTATAACTCAAGTTATTAGCACAATGCCACAGCACTGAATAAGCAATTATATATAAATCCTTGTCTGACTTAGCAACTGCATCTTCTACATAATCCTTGAAACCAAAAACTAACCTTTGCAGTTGTGCTTTGTGAGTAATTTGTTTGAATTCGGCGGCAAGAAACCATTGAATTTGGCTGTCTTTTAAATTGACGGTTAGATTTACTAATTGATCGATAATCGATTGTTTTAATAATGTTTCAATCTTAATCAATATCTCAATACAAATATGGCGTAATATGTTGTCTTTATTTATTTGGAGAATCTCAATCATTTTATCGATGACTTCAAAATTAGTTTGTTTAATTTTGGCGATCGCAATTTCATCACCTATATATAATTTTCTTGCAAAATAATTGTCCATCAAATTTGTAAAATTTAATTTTTCTGCATCGCAAATTAGTGAAATAAATTCAACATATTGTTTCTCTTGTTGCTCCATGAAATAAGCTTCTATATTTTTTGTAGAGTTATTTGTGGGTGAATTTAAATCCTGTCTTTGAGCATAATCTATAGATTCATATGTATCTTCTTCATTTGCAATTAATTTGATTGATTTATTAATATTTTCCCCAATCAAATCTTGTTTTTCCAAAAAATAAAATAAAGACATAAATTGAATTATTGAATTTTGACTATTTAAAAATGATGTTAACTTATCAATAACCACTTTGTCCAAAATCTTAGAATCCATTAAAATATTAACGATATCAAAACTTTGTCTTTCGTCGTATTGCTCATCTTCGTTCAATAAAGCACTCACTAAAAAATCAGCAGCAATTTGCCGGAAATTATCATTTTTTAAAGCTATTTTTGCTACTTTTATGGCACGTCCCTCATTATCATCTTTTAATAATTTAGGGATTAATACTTTTAAGCATTCATGCTCCGGGTTGATCTTAAATAAAACTTCCAAAAGCCTAGATAGTTTGTAGAGTTCTAAATCACTATTATTTATGACGAATTCACTTATCATATCACAGACTTCTTTGGGAGCGTAATATTTTAACGATTCTATGATGAATTCCTCATAACCCGGAAACCTTAATTTGTCTACTTTTGTTTGTATACGATCATCCAAGCAAACGAAATACACCTGTCCAGCAATAAATTCTATTTCGCCAGATTGACACGAATAAACTATATTTAATGGTAGAAGCTTAAGCCGATACATATTTTTCCATATATCTTCCTTAAAATTGATTATTGTGTCGTTCAATTCTTTCTTTAGCAATGCTGAAATTTGGGGGTTTTCTAACCATAATATAGCTGGTTCTAGCCATTGGGTTTCAAAAATTCGATAGCGCTCCATGAAAAATTGATTATCAATTACTAAAGATGCAAAATATTCCTGGAATGTAGGATGAAAGAATGCGTAAACAGGTTCATCTGTTGCAGCTTCTCGATCTACCAAATTCAGCCAACCTAGATCCCAGGCTAATTTAAAAAGCCTATCGCCCATTTGTTTTTCAATTAAACTCAGCGGCAACCGAAATCTAGCATCGCTATCCAATCCTGCTATAGACAAACGACCGAGGGCTTGATGTAATTCTTCTTGCAAAATTGGTTGAGTTGCCCAATCAATAACCGATTGGGTTGGTTTCCATTCATAGAAATAGCGGACAAAGTGTTGATATAGTTCTGCTTTTGTTTCTGGTAATTCGACTTTCTTGTTTTGGCTGAATATTTGACACATTAGAGATAAGCGAAGCGGATTTTTTACGAGTTGGCGGATGCGTTCTTTTTGCAGTTCTTGCAGCTTTTTCTGTAACTCCTGTCCCCGTTGAATATTTTTTGCTTCCGCAAACCACTGCTGAATAAAATCATCTACTTGCTCTTGTTTAAACTCCTGAGTTTTGTAAGTATCAAAGCCTGTGAGGGGATTGTTGAGACGGGCATCCCAAACATTGGTTCGACAGGTCAAAACAACCCGCACATTACCCAACCAATCAGTAAGCTGGTTTCTGATTTCTTCCAGGGACAAACAACTGTTCGCCCCTACAGCCATTTCATCAACACCATCGAGTAACAGCCACACCCCACCGTGACGCAAGCGTTTTTGTAGAGATGTTTTGTGAGACTTCTCTACATCAATATCAGGATAAACCAGAGCCATAGCTTCCGGCAACCATTCCTGAAGGATATAGTCTTTCAGTGTCTTTCCTTGCAAACTTGCCAGCGCAATGCAAATCGGCAAATCTTGATTATTTTCCTGAATGTGAGTGGCGATTTTATCTAACAGCGTTGTCTTTCCTGCTCCTGGTTCGCCCACAATAGCAATATGCTGATTTTTTCCAGTAGGGTTTTGTCCAATAACGTCAGTCATGAATTCATCATGCTCGTAAATTCGGGTAACAACTTCCGGTTCTAATTGATGTAACAGTTCCATAGGCACATTGCCACTGCGACGCTGCTGCTGTTTCCGTTCGATTAATCCTAGCGGTACAAAAACATTAACTTCAAATCCCCTTTCTGTCGCTCTCCGTCTAAAGCGTTGCTCCTCTTGCTGTTCCTTTAACATTTCTTGGCAAACTCGCTGCCAATCAATGGTAATGTTTGGCTGTGGCTCTTGGCTGGAAGTCTGCAATTTCAGGTGATGTTCGGCAATAAATTTTATGGGTTCAAATCCCAATGCTTTAAGAATGGAGGTAGTAGAGTCCCTACCCACTGGAATTCCTCTGAGAAAGCGTTTTACTGTGCTAAGACTCACAAAGGTTTGATCCCTCAGATGTTCCTCAGTCCAGCACTTTTTGCCTCTTTTATCGAAAGTGTCAGGCTTCTCCAATTCAGCCATCCGTTGACGAACTTTATCCAAACCTGCGCCATCAATCCGAACAGTGCTAGATGCCATAGTTTGACTCATTCCTAACAATCAGAGTGGATGAAATTGGGAATTTTGCATCAGTTGCATAGCCCGCCAGGGGTTTAAACCCCTGGCTCATAGCGAAAGTCCTCTAAAAGAGGACTAAATTCTGACCCAAAAAAGCGCTCTTCAGTCCACTTGAGTGGACTTTCGCTATGAGCCGTGGACTTGAGTCCACGGCGGGACAACAGCACAGGCGCAAAATCTTAATCAAAACTATCCCTAGCATAGTCAGCATCAAGTTTCTTGACCAGTTCAGATCAGTTCACTTTTTTCTGAACCGTTTTGCTCTGGAGAAATTCAGTTAACCCCAATAGGCTTGAATCATTAACACTCAAAGGTTCAGCTTATGACAGCCTTCCAACTCAGCCTTTTCCCAGACGAGCCACCCACTCCCCTCGACTCCCTTAACAAAAAGAGAAGGGTAAAACTCCCATCCCAACCAACAGTAATTGAGCAATCCTGCACAACCCATAGAGCCGCACAACTGCTGGAGGTATCCACCACAACTCTCTACCGCGCTCGGAAAGAAGGCAAACCTTACCAGAAGGGCACTTGGACTGCCACCGCTATTGGTGCAAACGCTTGGACAGTTCTCTACAACCCCCTTAATTCCCACTAACCCTAATCGGAAACAAAACTAATGCTATACGCCTTTGACTGTGACAATTCTTTGTCTTCATTTCCCCAATTCCAAAGCGGAGAAATCATCAACGAGTTAGAAACGATCGCTATCGATATTCTAGAGATGATTTTAGGCGATCGCTTCCGTTACTGTCCCCAAGTTTCCCTAGAAATCATCTGTTCTCGTCCAGAAACTTTCACCCGTCTTCCCATTGAACTTTGGAAATTTTGGGTGAGTTCCAGAGTCGATATCGCCTTGATGGAACGCGGTTATTGTGCTAGTCGCAAAGCCAAACTGGTGATAGAATGTCAATCTCATTGGCACGATCGCCCAGAGGTGCAGGTGCGCGATCGCAAAAAAGCCCGACTCCTTGCATCTGTTGGCGTTCCCTTAGTATACCTGCGACAAATTGATCGAGATCGACGCTTCTATCGTTTCTACACTCCCAATGGACAAAAAGAAGTCTTCTACAACTCAATTACCCAACAAGGACGAACAGAACTGGAAGGATTTTTGCAACACTATTCGACACAGTTGACAGTTGACAGTTGACTCTTAGACTATAAATTTTCTGTGTAAGTCCTGTAATTAACACAGGACTTACAGACGGCATCTATCCAAATCGAAAATCAATAATCGACAATGGTATTACTCCCACTCGATCGTTCCCGGCGGCTTAGAAGTAATATCGTAAATCACCCGGTTCACCCCCTTAACCTCATTCACAATCCGATTCCTGATCAGTTCCAACAAATCGTAAGGAACCCGCGCCCAATCAGCTTTTGCTCTGATCTACTGAATACCGTGTCCCACAAATGGAATATGCTGGATGATTACAAATACCGATCGCAAATAGGACAACGGTACAACATTGGTGGGAGTTGTGCGGACAAGCTTTACTTTCTAAAATGTTAAAAGTTGTGCATTTCGGACATTTTTTAAATATAAGTTGGTGGCACAATTATCTATCTCTAGCTCTGCGCGCATTAATACCTTTATAACCTGGTTTTTTACCCTTGTTAAAGGCTAATTATGCAGTTTGTTTGTCCATCAAATCCGGTTTCTGGCAACCCGTGCGTCCAGGAGTATATCTTCCTTTACAATCGTGACTGGATTCCGATTTGTGGTATGTTTTGTTGGCGCGGGGATTTTTTAGGACAATGTTCGATATGAAACGTTTAACATTAAAATCAATGCTGGCGGCGGCGATCGCGATCGCCCTTTGTTTAATTGCGATCGCCAGCTACGCCCAAGCCAACAAGACTTTAACCCTGGCGACTTCCCCAGATTACCCGCCCTATGAATTTAAAGATACGGCTGTTAGCGGCAACGAAATCATCGGTTTTGACATCGATATTGCCAAATATATTACTAAAGAATTGGGCTACGAACTGAAAGTAGTTGGCATGGATTTTAACGGCTTAATTCCCGCTTTGCAGGCGGGAAGAGCCGATTTTGTGATGGCTGGAATGACTCCCACAGCAGAAAGGAAAAAAAATGTTGCTTTTTCTGACCTTTACTACGAAGCTCAAAATACAATTGTCGCCAATAAAGGCAGCAATTTGACCAAACCTGAAGATTTAGCCGGGAAAAAAGTAGGCGTTCAACTCGGAAGCATTCAGCAGGAAGCTGTGAAAAAAATGCCCGGTGTGCAACTGGCTGCTCTCAATAGGATTCCTGACATCATTCAAGAAATTAAATCGAACCGCATCGCCGCAGGAGTGATCGAGGATACTGTCGCTACGGGTTATGCAGCAGCGAACCCAGACTTGGAATTTAACACAATTCCGAATACTGAAGAAAGCGGTTCGGCGATCGCCTTTGCGAAAGGTTCAAGATTAGTTCCAGAATTCAACCGAATCCTCCAGCAAATGAAAGCCAGTGGTCAAATTAAGGAACTAGCTACTAAGTGGTTTTCTCGACCAATTCCGCAAGAACCTGCTCAAGCAAATCAGCCTCCGGTAGCGCCCAAGTTCGGGTTAGATTTTGGCAAAATTTGGCCGAGTTTGCCTTATATTTTGTCCGGGATTTGGGTAACGCTAACTTTTACCTTGCTGTCGGCATTTCTGGGATTTATCTGGGGAATCGTGCTGTCTCTGTTTAAGATTTCTAGCATTAAACCGCTGTTTTGGTTTGCCACTGCTTACACCTCAATTTTTCGCGGAACACCGCTAATTTTGCAGTTGACGTTAGTTTATTTTGCCACGCCGCAGCTTACGGGCTATAATATATCGGCGCTGCAAGCTGGCGTGATTACTTTTTTCCTGAATTCTGGGGCTTATATTTCCGAAACAATCCGCGCCGGAATTCAAGCCGTAGATAAAGGTCAAAAAGAAGCCGCAGAATCCCTTGGCGTTCCCTACAAACTGATGATGGGCGATATTATCTTGCCGCAAGCGTTGAAAAATATCTTGCCTGCATTGGTGAATGAAAGTATTGCTTTGCTGAAGGATTCAGCTTTAGTTTCAGTAATTGGCGTAGAAGACTTGCTGCGCCGCGCTACAATTGTGGGAGCTGAAAAGTATATTTACTTTGAACCTTTGATATTTGTCGGCGCAATTTATTATTTGATGGTGCTTAGTTTAACTTGGGGGGCCAATGTACTTGAACGTAGACTCCAAACTAGCAGTTAAGGTCGATCGCCTGTATAAATCTTTTGGCAATCTGAAGGTTTTGCGCGAGATAACTACTGAGATTCATAAAGGAGAAGTGATTGCCATTATCGGCCCTTCGGGGTGCGGCAAGTCTACTTTTTTGCGGTGTTTGAATTTACTGGAAATTCCGACTTCGGGACACATATATATTGACGGGGTGGATATTACTCTGCCGAAGACAGATATTCTGAAAATCCGCCAGAAAGTGGGGATGGTTTTTCAGCATTTCCACTTGTTCCCGCACATGACTGTGCTGCAAAATGTGATGTATGCGCCTGTAAAGGTGAAGCAGGTGGCTAAGGATGAAGCGCGTCTGAAGGGGTTAGAATTGCTGGAAAAAGTGGGTTTGTCAGATAAGGCCGAGGTTTATCCTTCTAAGCTTTCGGGGGGACAAAAACAGCGGGTGGCGATCGCCCGCTGTTTGGCTATGGAACCGGAGATTTTGTTGATGGACGAACCGACTTCTGCACTCGATCCAGAAATGGTTAAAGAAGTGTTAGATGTGATGAAAGCTTTGACGAAAACGGGAATTACGATGGCGATTGTAACTCACGAAATGGGTTTTGCGCGGGAAGTCGCCCACCGGATTTTATTTTTGGATGGCGGAAAGGTGGCGGAAGATTTGCCGCCGCAGGAGTTTTTTCGTAACCCTCAGTGTGATCGCGCCAAGCAATTTTTGGAAAAAATGCTTTAATTCATATAATAATTAGAGTTTTTAACCGCGGAGGACACAGAGGACACAGAGAGAGTTAGAGGAGAAAGAGACAGTTGCGGTAGGGTTCGTCAGGTTGGAGATGCTCGATCGCCACGGAAAGTATAATAATGTTGATCCGATGATTAACTTGGTAATTCTGTTAGAAAAAGGAGAGAATTCTTTGAATCACCTGGGTATTAAAATCTTTCGGAAAGCGGTGTCTTTCCTGAGCGTGATCGAGAAAGAAAGTCTTGGGATAATAAGCAAGACTGGCTTCCATCTCGCTAATCTTTTCTAATAAGGGTTCGATCCGATCGATTTTGTCGGGATGGCGATGTTGGATGAGAGTCGCAGCATTCCTAAAATGCCGCCCCTCATCCTGCGTGACCAAATGTCCTACGCGAGCAAAGCCCTTCCCATAGTGTTGGTAGAATTCCTTAATATCCCGGTGATAAGACCACACGGAACCCATTTCGTCAAACATTAAACCAACTAGAATGGTGAATTCGTTCTCAATCAGAAACGAGATCGGTTCGAGTTCATGCACCCGACTCTGGTTTTTTTGGTCGATCGCCTCTGGGGACAAACCTGATACCATGTGATAGACCTTACGTAGAGCAACGTAATGCCGTAATTCATCTTGCAGCCAAAGTTCGATCGCACTCATGAATTCTAACGAGAACTCGGAACTGCGAGATAGCAGATGCTCGTAGAGTGGCTGACTGTCTCCCTCAGAGAACACATCTCGGCTCAGGAGATCCATAAATCCAGCCTGAATTGTAGGCGCGACTTCGGGAATTTTCAACTCATCGGCAATAAATTCATCTACACTCCACTCACTGCTAAGAATCGGAATTCCCCGGACATCATGAGTTTGTAATTTCATAGTTTTTGTGATTAGAAGTTAAGTATTCACCAGACGATCGCTCACGATATGCGGAACAATTAAGCAATGTCGTCCGGTGATCGGATTGGTATCTCCTCGCAATACGATGCCGGATGGAGTATCGCCGACAATCCAGGAACCTACGACGAAGTGGTAGCCAAAATATTCGGGCAAGGGTTGATAGGACTGAATAATGAATCCTTCGCGATCGTAGCCCATCGCCTCGCGGGCGTGAACGGCTCCGGCAACAAAATCGCCTGTTTCAATAGAAACCCCAACACCTTCTAGACCGACGAGGGGCTTTTTGACGTGCATTTGGGTCAGCAATGCTGTGGATTCGAGCGAGATAGTATCTGTGAAGAAAGTGGGTAGCAAGAATTGAGCGTACACTGGGTGGTTGCCAAATAATTCCCACATCCACACCATCGCTCCTTTATTGCTTAAAATCTGTTTCCACAGCGGTTCAATGATTTTCACGTCCCCTGCTATCAGGCGCGATGCTAGGGCTTCATCTGCATTAAAGGATTCGCTTGCGAGTTGCAAATCCAGCCAATCGACGATTTTCCACAGCCGCAAGATCCGATTATTGAATTGATCGACAAAAAATCCTTCTTCATCCACGCCCAGATGGTTACGCAATCCTACAAGTTGGGTAAAAAAGCGATAGTTTCCCAATTCTTGATTAATAATTTCGACCAGTTGTCCTGCCATCTCGGTATCTTCTGACAGATGCTCGTCAATTAACAAGCTCAGGCCGAACTGCTTTAAATCATAATGACGACTTAGAGTGCGGAATCGACCCGCAACTTCGTCCCAAAAGTTGTTGAACTGATTGGCATCGTTGGGAAGCGATCGCAAATCTCGGCTTGGTTTTTTCATGTCATCTAACCACAACCATTGATAAACTGTTTCTGCACCCAAGAGAGGAGTTTCGCCGTTGATTTCTAGAAGGCTAATTTTTCCATCTTCAGTGACGGCAAGATCGAAACGGGTATAAAGAGACATATCTTCTGCTTCGTCAACCCGATCCCACGAAATCTGAATTGCTTCCCAGAAAGCAGGGGGAATAGCGAGTTTTTTCATCCGATTTTCTAGGCCATCAGCGGTGAAAAACCAGTCCAAAAACTCCCGACACATATCCCAAAGAGCCTCAGTAGCATCCCAGATGCTCGCCTCTTCCTGGCGCGAAAACATCACCCCAAAGGGACGGTCTAAGGCTTCTGCCCAGTAGCGTTGGTTGATGTCTGCAAGAGGCTGACATTGGTAGGCGTTATCTAATACGTGCTGCTGCCAGTTGCGTCGTCGCTGAAACAAAAAGGGATACATGGTTGAAGCGCCTTGCTAGTGGGGTGGAACTCAATGATTTACAAAAACAGAGGAAAGAATTAGAGAAAAAATAGTTGTGGGATGAATCGCCGCTCAAAAATGCTTGCATCATATCAATTCCCGCTGCGCCGGAATGATATCAAATCCGTGCTTCATCGTCGGGCGTAAAGTCGAATCCCGATGCCAACAAATAATTCGCGCAATTTTCATTTTTTTGACTCACAGTCAACAGTCAACAGTCAACAGTCAACAGTCAACAGTCAACAATGATAAGGAGTGCAACCGGAATCGATGTCACTTGCCTCCGCTTCCCAAAGAACCCGTGGAGCGGACAGCTTTACCAAAGCTCCCTCGTCCCTTGATGGTTCCCCGAGCTGCGTGGCCTGGGGGGCGATTTGGGGTATCGCGACTGGAGGAAAAGTAGGGAGAATCTAGCGGTATGCCCTGTAGGGGACGAGTAATCTGGGTTCTATCTGGAGTTACAATTCCGATGTTGGAGCGGTAAACGGGTTGCACTGGATAAACCCTGTAGGAGCCGCTGGAGCCGCCGTTGACCACTGTTGGAGGGGGCTCATCATCGACATCATCGGTGAAATAGAAGCCGCCGAACTCTGGTCGCCATCCGGGGGTAGCAACGCTGGAATTCGATACCTGCGAGCAAATGCTTGCTGTGTCTTCTTGGCATTCTGGCTGCGTGCGATACACGGGCGTAATGCGTTCGTATTCCTGCATTGCGTACCGGAACTGGGCCTGACACTGCTCTTTGGTGAACCCGTTGCTTTGGTTCGTCGCATCTACAATACATTGCTGTTCGGATGCGTAGTAGCGTACTTCCTTGGGTTGGCGCAACATGGTATAAGCAAGATAGCCTAATCCACCGATCGCCAGTACACCTGATGTAATTAGAAGGTAACGAATTGTTGTCGTTCGATTGTTGTTATGAGTCATGGCTAACCGAAGGTTAGAGTCATTATTTCAAAGAAGCTGTAATGTGATGAATTTGCTGCCACTGAGATGATTGGATTTACACGGTCAGCCAGAATTCAAGTAAATTACCTAAGTTTGTGAGTTGGCACTCACGACTTTGATTATAGCTTTTACTACATTGCCCGATTCAGGGATTCCTCGAACGCAGCAAATTATATTCCTCAAATATTTTATTTCAAATTCACCTTTTTTGACTGCGCTGATTTCGCTGCCGATCGAGCTTAGCTAAAAATGCACCGGAAACATCCGCCAGAATGCTAATTATCCGATACAAAGCCACGGCACTCAAAATTATACCCGTAGAAAAGCGATCGGAAAGCAGGGCGATCGCCGTTGCTTCAAATACTCCCATCCCTCCCGGTGCACCAGGCACAACTAAACCGACAACAAACGCAAAACAAAAAGCACCGAACAAGTTGGGAATATTGCTAAATTCCACCGGAGTTAAAGCCGTTACAGTTAGCAAAAAACCGCAGCCCCGCAATCCGATAAAACACATTTGTCCGATTAACGGCACTAAAGGATAGCGTTTAATTGGCAAATTAATTTTGCGGCGGGACTTGACATTAGATGTTTTTTTAGCTATATTGGAAGTAGACTCTGTAGTAAAATTTAGTTGCTCCTCCGCAGCCTCCCCAGCCTTTGAATTTTCCCCATTGTTCTTTGATAACTTCAACCGCTCTACAAAGAGAACGATCGGATTTAAAATGCGGGGATGAATCGCCGTTAAAATAGCAACACAACCGACAATCCGCAACCACCAATTGAATTGGTCAAAACAAATCAACCCAATCAAAACGCCCGCCGAAGCCATCAGCAGCGGTTCCAGCAACACGCTGAGAGTAGCAGCTTTCGGGAAAATACCTGCCTTTTTTGCATCCAATATTCGACCCCAAAAATGCCAAATATTCCCCGGCAAATACTTGGCAATATTAGTTTTGAGAAAAACTTGAATCGCCCAGGCTGCCGTTACAGGTTGACGGAATTCCCGCAAAATCAACATCCACACCCAGCCGACAAAAATTAGAGAAAGTAAAGTGACGCCAAGGGCGATCGCCAGTAACGGAAAACTTTCGGCTCGAATTTGGATATTCGCGACTTCTCGCCAGTGAGTCAAAAACGCTTTGGCAATAAATAAAAACGTCCCGCCCAAAATCAAATAGCGCAAATAAGGCTTTAAATGCGACTTTGCGATGTTGAAAAAATTTTGAATTCGATGCAAGTGTTGTTTTCCCATTTTCTGATCCCGATTTTGAATTTGGGATTAAGTTATACTGTTTTAGATTTTACATTTTAGAGGGGCTAAGGCGGAATTGTGGTTGATTTACACGGCATGATATGACGGAAGAAATTTGTTTAACCTAACCTATGCAGGCCTCTACAGACTGTGCGTAATGCCCGCCTTACAGACTATTTAGGGCGTTCTTAACCACAAACTTAAATTTAAAATCTAAAATTTAGATCGATATACCTCACTAGGAGTACATTTCTATGCCCGGCCCGAGCCCTGACGGTCTTTCCTATCTTTTAGATGATAGCCCCAATAGTTTCGCCTTGACTCCGGGCTTTTTGACTCCTTATCCTAACGGATTTTTTGCCCTCGGCGGCAACGATTTTATTGTCGGTTCGTCGGATGCCGATCGCATCAGTGGCGATAATGGTAACGATCGCATTCTCGGCGGCAGCAATTCCGATACCCTGTTCGGGGGTGCAGACAACGATGTGCTTAACGGCGGTGTCAGCAGCGACATCCTGTTTGGCGATGCCGGCAGCGATACCTTGCAGGGAGGTAAGGGAGATGATGCCCTCAACGGCGACGACGGCAGCGACGTTTTAGTGGGCGATGGGGGTAAAGATACGCTGACAGGGGGTTTGAGCCCAGATACCTTTGTCCTTCGCAGCGACTCCGCAGTCTCCGATCCGGCTGCTGCAGACGTGATTACTGACTTTAACAGTTTTGTGGATTCGATCGGACTGACTGACAATCTTACCGAAGCTGACTTGATTCTCGAAGAAATATCGATCGCCCCCGGTATTTCCAATACATTAATTAAAATTCGCCAATCCAATGCTATTTTAGGCTTGGTAGCCAACGCATCTCCACAAGACCTCGCCAGTACATTCATCTCTGCAACTACCGTATTGGGCAACCAACTGGATCAAGCTCGCGATTTAGGCGTTTTGGGCGGCACTCAAACGATCGCAGATTCAGTTAGCAACGCCCGGCCAGACGGCCTTTACCGCTTTACTTTGCCTGCCACTAGCGACTTTAAATTAACTGTCAGCGGTTTGACGGCGGATGTTGACGTTGCTGTGATTAAAGATCTTAACAGCGACAATTCTATTGACTTCACCGATATTATTGCTTCTTCTCAACAACCGAATTTATCGCCGGAGTCGATCGACATCGACGGTTTAGACGCAGGAACTTACTTTGTCCGAGTTTATCAATACCAAGGCAGTACAGATTTCACCCTAAATCTGTCTGCAACTCCTGCAACTGTTTCTCCTAACAATCCGAGCAACTTGCAAGGTTTTGACTCTCGTTTTGGGTTCGGTTTAGTGAATGCAGCGGCGGCAGTTGCTAAAGCTCAAGGTACTGCAACTTTTCCTGATGTTCCCGACTTGGGTGGCGACGAGTGGGGTAGAGATTTAATTAAAGCTCCAGAGGTTTGGGCCCAGGGCTTGACTGGAGACGGAATTATCGTGGCAGTTATTGATAGCGGAGTTGACTACAATCACCCGGATTTGACGGGGAATATTTGGAGCAATGCGGGGGAAACCGGCGTTGATGCGATCGGTCGCAATAAAGCTAGCAACGGGGTTGATGATGACAACAATGGCTTTGTTGACGATTTCCGAGGATGGGATTTTGTCAACAACGATAATGACCCGATGGATGATAACAATCACGGCACTCATATATCGGGTTTAGTTGCTGCGAAAAAAGATGGGGTTGGGATTACTGGTACGGCTCCAACTGCGAAGATTATGCCTTTGAAAATACTTGATGGGGCAGGGGTGGGTAAAATTCGGGATGAAATTAATGCGATTAATTATGCGGTGGCAAATGGAGCGAAGATCATAAATGTGAGTTTGGGTGGCCTACAGTTGAATGCTCAAGAATTGGATGCGATTCGAGCGGCTGAAGCTCAAGGCGCGATCGTGATTTCGGCGGCGGGAAATGATGCTCGCCCACAAGTAGATTATCCGGCTCGGTTTGCCAATGAGGTAGGAATTGCTATCGGTGGTGTTACGCGAAATGGCTTGTTTTCGGATTATTCTAACCGGGCAGGTGCGGAGACTATTAATTATTTTGTTGCTCCGGGCGGCGACGGTGGTAGGGCGGATTCTGCTGATATTTATTCAACTGTACCGCTTTCTCAACCAGGGATTCCCTATCGATATTTTTCCGGTACTTCAATGGGAGTGCCACAAGTATCCGGCGTGGTAGCTTTGATGTTGCAGGCTAATCCGAGTCTGACTCCTGCTGATATTAAGAGGATTCTTGCAGAAACTGCGAATCGAGCGGTTTGAATTCATTGATAATTGGTAATTGGTAATTGGGAATTGGTAATGGGCTTGACATACTGTTACCAGATTTCGTAGGGGCGGGTTCACAGACAATAATTGCCAAAAACCCACAATCTCATAAACCCGCCCCCGCGCCACCATCAATCCCAATTTACCTCTTTTAAGATACATCAACCACTAGAATAAATCCCTCTTTCTTGCAGTTGCTGCATAAAAAACTCTTCCAAACTAGGCTTAGCCAAATTCATCCCAATTAGCTGCCCTCCCGTACCGCTCAGACTAGAAAGAAACTCCTTCGGCTCGCCCTGCAAATGACCGTACCACAAATCATTATCAACTTCCATATCCGGTATCCACTTTTTCAGGATATTCAAGTGACCGCCCCTACCTTCAACCCGATAAGTTTCAGTATTGCCGAGGAGTTCGTCGATCGCACCAATGCAGATTAACTCACCCTTCGCCAAAATTGCCACTCGATCGCAAATCTTCTCCACATCAGACAATATATGCGAATTAAAAAAAATCGTTTTTCCTTGATTTTTCAGCGATAAAATTATCTCCCGCATCTGATAGCGTCCCATCGGATCTAAACCCGACATCGGCTCATCTAAAAACACCACATCTGGATTATTAATCAAAGCTTGAGCCATGCCGATACGTTGCAGCATTCCCTTAGAATACTGGCGCAACTGTTTTTTAATTGCCGCCGATTGAGATAGCCCAACTAAGTCTAGCAAATTCGGAATTCGCTGTCGCTGAATCGAGGGGGGAATTTCAAACAAGCCTGCCGCAAATTGCAAGAATTCCCAACCGGTGAGATAATCGTAAAAATAGGGATTTTCTGGCAAATAGCCGACTCGCTGCTTCACAGTGCGATCGCCCAAAGGCCTCCCCAACAGCAGCGCTCGGCCAGAAGTGGGGCGCACTATACCCAGCAAAGTTTTCAGCAGCGTAGTTTTCCCCGCTCCATTTTGCCCTAACAACCCGAAAGTTTCGCCCTCAGAGACAGTCAGAGTGCAATTTTTGAGCGATTCAATTTTTTCATTCATCCAGAAGCCGGTACGGTATAACTTCCCCAGATTAAATGTTTCCACCACTGGGGTAGCTCCGGGCATCTCGGTGGAAGTTGGCGCATCTATAAGAGGTTCCATTTTTGTCACAGAAATAACTAGCACCTGATTATATTCTATTGCATAAGTTAAGTAATAATTGCTATTTTTAATGTTAAACTAATATTAGCTGTAGTTAAAATTTTCTCAATATGGAACGTTCAAAAATTATTGCTATAATCACCGGAGTGATTTCTATAATTTTAGCAGTTGCCTACCTGCTGCTCGTCACCCTCCTCGACTTCCGAGGCGAAATGCTGCCCGCACCTCAAAGTCAGTTGCCCGTCTCCATGCCTATTCAGCAATTAGGCACTGCCAACCCGACTTTGCGAGTACATTAGTTATTGGTTATTGGTTATTAGTTATTAATCATTGCAACTAACAACTAACAACCAACAACTGCCAACTAACAACTAACTAATAGACATGAATTGCTTTCATCATGTGATATGCAACTAGCAACTGCGTCAAAGCTAGCGGGTAACTTTGCAAAACTTCACCAGTTGTGCCGATAAGTTTGCCAATTTCCGGGTTGCCTTGGGCGGAGCAAAATCCCCGCAGGTGGGGCAACTCGCTGCACAAAATCATTTCTAGTTCGTTTACTTGCTCGCTGGTAGCGTGGGAGTCTACTTCCAAAACGTCAACAGGTTTGCCCATATCCCGATCGAGTCCCAAGCGAATTGCAGGTTTAAAGCTCTCGCTGCCTCGACCTAAAATCTCAGTAAAATCAGGGTGAGGAATTGTCGGTCTGAGCACTAAACGGACGCTCAAATTCGATTCATTGTCCGCTTCTGGCGGGTAAAAACTAACTACAACGTCGGCCGATTTGCGCTGAGGACGAATGAAGTCTTCCGAGTCCGGTTCCCGTTTTTTAATTTCTGCAAGCACCTGTTCTTCAGTATAACCGCGCTTCATGACATCGCGCTTAACTTTCCACTGACTTCGCAACTCTTCGGGAGGAGCAAGATACACTTTTACGTCGTAAGAATCGCGGATTGTTCGGGTTGCGTAACCCAGCAAACCTTCAACTATTACAAATTTGCTGGGCTTGATGTATTCGGGTGGGTCGAATGTACCTGTGGTGTGGTTGTAGATGGGTTTGAGAATTGCTTGTCCGGTACGCAGCAGGCTGAGGTGCTGCTGCATAATGTCGAGGTGATTGCAGTCGGGATGCAATGCTGTGATTCCGATTTCTGCCCGCTGCTTTCTGTCGTAGCGATGATAGTCGTCAGTGCAAATCACAGTGACATTTTCTGGCCCTAATACTTGGGCAATTCCCCGCGTCAGGGTGGTTTTGCCCGCTGCGCTGTCTCCGACAATACCGAGAATAATTGGTCGATCGCTCATTGTTTTTACCCGGACGCACAATAGCAAATTTTGTTGTCAATCTTCAATCTTATCAAAATTGTGTTCGGTTCGATCGCTCGGTTTGACTTGATCCCCCCGGAGTCTCCACCATGTGTAAAATTATTGTAAAATTTCTTAATAAAATTCAACAAAGCATACTCAGGGAACATCTCATTGAACGATCGTAATTACCCAATTCTCAATTCCCTGTTTGCCCAATTCCCAATGCCTCATTACCAGTCATCCTTTCGTTTGTTGTTGTAAGTTTCCCAATCGTCTTGTTGCGGCGGCTGATACAAGGGCTCTGGTTCTATTTCTGGTTCCAATTCCGCTGACATTTCTAATTCGGGTTCCGATTCTTGCTGATAAATGTTCAAAGGTTCGACAACGCGGGCGATCGCATCTTTGACAAATGCTTTGACAAACTCGTCTTTCCGATTTAACTGAAACTGCCTTTGCACAACTTCGGTGATGCCACCATCGCCCCAATCTTGGTCATGACGGAAATATTCAATAAAACTTTTACCGGCAATTCTGGTTAAATAAGCCGCACTGACTGCTTGAATTGCTTTGCCAAGTACAAACCCGGCTACGCTTAACTGCAGCGCCCTTGATACTACTTGAACTACACCTTCAACTATTCCCAAACTTGCTAGGGTTTTTGCTAGAGACAATGCCAATTCTTTGGCGCGATCGATATTTAATTCGCAGCCGTAAATCTTGGCAATTTCTACTACCATTTGAGCATTAACTGCTGCTGTCGCTAACAAATCCACAACTGGCAAAGGCGTTACAGCAATTACTCCGGCTCCGATCCACTGAAATCGCTCTACTGCTTTATCAGCTTGCCGCCTTCTTTGAGCATCAATTAACTTACGCGCTTGGTCTCCCAAGTGCTGAGATTGCAGCAAAATATTGTCCGCAATTAAGTCTTCGCCTTCGGCTCGCAAAATTGCAGCAACGCGCCGAATTAATGGCATAATATCCGGGTATGGCTGAAAAATTGTGCCGTCTTCTAGTACAACTTTTTGCGGATTGGCGCTAATCGCGACTACATCCATTGCTGATACAAAACCTTTGACTCGCTGCCGCAGTCGATCGAGAATTTCATCTCTGTCGGTGTCGGGATAAAGGTCAACTTTATTAAAAACCACGATCGACCTTTTGCCAATTTCCGCCAAAGTCCGCAGCGGTTCGTACTCGGATTTTCGTAAATCGCCGTCCAAAACAAATAAAATCAAATCTGCCCTCGCCGCCAACTGCCTCGCCAATTCCTCTCTGTAAGTTCCCGCAACTCCCGCTTCCAAGATGCCTGGGGTATCAGTAATTGCTAATTCTCGATCGATTCCTTTCAATTTCAGAGTGTAAGTTTCCCCAACTTCGGTAGTTCCCATCGGCGCGCCCACCTGTCCCGCCATCCGCCCCACCAGCGCATTCACAGCGGAAGTTTTGCCCGCAGAACCGGTGCCGAAAACAACTACTCGAACGCTGCCGCGAGCCATGCTAGCTTCAATTTCGCGAGCTCTCAACAGCAAAGCTTGCCGCGCTACTTCATCTTGAATGCGATCGACTTGTTGCCTGATTGCTTTGAGATTTTCCGAAGCTGCTTCACTTTTCACAACAGGAACCTTTGGAGTAATCGGCCGTTTTCCCTTAACTTTCTGGGGGCGTTGCAGCAACCTAAAATAGTAAACCAGGGCAAAAATTAGCGTTCCCAAAAGTACAATTATCAGGAAAATCAGCAAATTAGCCAGCAGCGGAGAAGCAGACCACGCAACTTGACTGTAAAGCCCTGTTAAGGAACTCACCAGCCCAATAATCAGCCCCAGGGCGAGGCAGAAAGCAGCAATTAAGGTTAACAGGCGCGGCAAAGGCATGAGGGGAGTGGCAAATAAAAGGGTTATGCTTTGATTTTTACACTACGCCGATAGTCATCAGTCATTGCAAATCTAAAATCTAAAATGGCCAAGCGCCCGATGATCGTACTGCGCGAACCCGCAAATCCCGATTCTGTCGCACTGCGGGCGCGATTTGCGGGGTTTTAGGGGTAGCGGGTGCAGATGGAGTGCGATCGCGCCCGCAGTCTGCAATTGTAGCTTGCACGAGAACTTACTAAGTCGGTGGCAAAATTCGCCAGTATGTAACAAAAGATTAAGTAGAGTGATTCGAGTTAAGTTTAATAGGTTGTGTAAGGTTGTGTACGGTTTTTTATTTACCTTTCACCCCATGAATTCTCCCAGAAGCAAGCTCTAATTCGGAGTCAAATATTTGTCCTGATCGTTCATCTTTTTTGATGTGTTGCCACTCCCAGCCAAAGCAAATTTATTCCTTCTCATATCAATTCCGCGCTTCATCGTCGGGCGTAAAGTCGAATCCCGATGCCAACAAATAATTCACGCCATTTTCATTTTTTTGACTCACAGTCAACAGTCAACAGTCAACAGTCAACGTCAACAGTCAACAGTCAACAGTCAACAGTCAACAGTCAACAGTCAACAATGATAAGGAGTGCAACCGGAATCGATTGCTAATTGCAGACAATCGGCAGAGTGAGATGTACCGTTGTTTCCTTTTTATAGATACTGGTAATTGAGAACTCTCCTCCTGCCAGTTCGACAATTTTCTGGACAATTTTTAAGCCGATACCGGTGCCCTGTTGCTCATACTTTTTGCGCTCAAACTGCATGAAGGCACCAATTTTAGCAATTTGCTCTTCTGTCATGCCCTGCCCTGAGTCATGTACAGATAAATGCAGCATCTCCCCTACGACTTGACTACTAACTTTAATGGTTGTCTCTGGTGAGGAGAATTTCAGTGCATTATCAATTAATTCATAGAGCAGCCTTGATAGATATCGTTCTGATAGAGCGATATCCGCTTCCTCAAGAGTTAACAACAAATCGTTGCTACGGTTTACCTTCTGAGCCTGGTATTTCAACTCGGCTTCAATGGCGGAAGCTACAAATTGAGTCCGGGCAGATTCCATCTTGTGCTGTTGACTTGCGGATAGTTCTAATCCTAAATAAATCAGGAATTTATTCGTTAATTTTTCTAGGCGACGGGCAGAGTCATGTGCCCAGCCTAACATCTCACGGATTTGGGCTATCTCCATGCCTTCGAGCTCGTCCTTGAGCCACCCGATCGTGCCTAAGATGCCATTGAGGGGCGTATTCAGTTCGTGGGATAGAGTAGAAGCTAAGTTGCCACGCAGCTCATTAAGGGTGCTTTCCAAGAGATTGGTGGTATTTTCTTGGATGTGGTATAAGTTCTGGATATTATCATACTGTTGCTTGATTCTGAGCATTGAATGCACGCGAGCACGCAGTTCAATAGCATTTACAGGTTTACTGATGAAGTCGTCGGCTCCGGCAGTTAGACAGTTGGCAAGGTCTGATTTTGAGCTTAATGCTGTCACCATAATGATGGGAACGGCTTGCCATTTTGACATGGCTTTGATTTGCCGACAAATCTCGATACCGTCTATTCCCGGCATCATCACATCCAGCAAAATAAGATCCGGATCGAATATATCCAGGGATGCGATCGCTTCTTGCCCGCTGGCAGCATAATGCAATTGATAATCCTGCTCTGATAACAGGATTTCAATCACATCAAAGTTATCCGGCTCATCATCAACAATTAAGAGAGAGAATTGAGACATCATTTCCACGCTTTCAATAATGTAAAAAGTTTTATGAGTTAATGTGATACTCGTCAGCTATGCTGCCAAAGTTATTTCAAAAATGGCACCTTGTGGTTGGTTGTTTTTGACACCAATTGCGCCCCCATGTGCCTCAACTACCATTTTGCAGAAAGCTAAACCCAACCCTATTTGAGAGACCTCCGACATCAGATTCCCAATCTCGTATTTCTCAAAAATCTTGTGCCGCAATGTATCAGGAACACCCGGTCCAGAGTCTATAACCTGGATTTTGGCGTTGCCAGATCTGAGGAATTCTACATTCACTATGATTTGACTATTGGGTGGGGAAAACTTAATTGCATTCGAGAGAAGGTTATCCAGCGCTCGATGTATCATAGTGGCATCAACCGAGACTTTCCTACTGGTTTCTCCTGGTAATTGAGCGACCAGCGACTGATTTTTTTTAGCAGCGATCGCTTCAAAGTTTGATATGGCAGACTTTATGAGATCGCACAGATCAATCTCTGTGTAATTGAGACGAGTTTTACCGGATTCGAGTAAAGCAATTTGCAATAAATCATCAATTAATAGCTGTATTGCTTGGGCTGATGAGTAAATTCGATCCAGTTGCCTTTGTTGTTTTTCTCTAGGATACTCTATGCTTTTTAGGAGTTCCAAGCCAAGCAAGATACCAGCCAGGGGATTGCGTAAATCGTGGACTACCATTTTAACCATATCTTCCCGCAATTTTAGTAAGCTTTGCAGGTCGTCATACTGGTCTTTAATTCGCAGCATGGAGTGAACTCTGGCACGCAGTTCAATAGCATTTACAGGTTTACTAATGAAGTCGTCAGCGCCTGCAGTGAGACAATGGGCAAGGTCGGATTTTGAGTTTAATGCTGTCACCATAATGATGGGAACGGCTTGCCATTTTGGCATGGCTTTGATTTGCCGACAAACTTCGATGCCATCTATTCCTGGCATCATCACATCCAGCAAAATAAGATTAGGCTCAAATACGTCGAGGGATGCGATCGCTTCTACCCCGCTGGCAGCGTAATGTAATTGATAATCCTGCTCGCTCAAGAGGGTTTCAATTACATCAAAATTATTGGGATCGTCGTCAATGACTAAAACGGATGGTCTGTTCACGGGTTATCTTTACCTAGAAGCTAAAAGTTGTTGAATAGTGCTTGCCAATTGCTTCAGCTTGACGGGTTTGGTGAGGTAATCATTGGCTCCGGCGGCAAGACAACGATCGCGATCGCCAGTCATGGCTAAGGCAGTTAGGGCAACGATCGGCACATCGACTAACCTAGGATCGAGGCGAATCTGCTGCATAGCTTCTAGGCCATCCATACCAGGCATTTGAATGTCCATCAAAATTAGATTGGGGTTTTCCGACTTGGCCAGGGCGATCGCCTCTTCTCCATTCTTCGCCAAGAGAATGCGATAGCCTTTAGCTCTCAGGTAGCTCGAAACCGTACTGATATTGGCTTCGTTGTCTTCCGCCAGCAAGATTAAGGGAGAGCCTCGCTGCTGTTCGGGCCCGCTGGGTTCGATGCGGTACTCTGTCTGGGGTTCCAGGGCAAGAGAGGATGGCGCACAAGCAGTGCAGGGAAGGTCGATCGCGAAGCAACTTCCTACACCCACGGTGCTGGTGAGCCCCACCTGCCCGCCGTGGAGTTCGACAATGCGTTTCACCAGGGCAAGCCCCAAGCCAGTGCCTGTATATTGACGATTCAGGGCGCCATCGATTTGGATAAAGGGCTGAAACAGTTTGTTGATATGTTTTGGGGCAATACCAATACCTGTATCGATGACGGCAATTTGCAGGGTTTCTCTGACCAAAAAATGGGGTGAGGAATCGGCAGAATCTGGGTCGGCCCGAGGCTGTTGACGGCTAACTTCTAGGGTGATGCGTCCTCCGTTAGGAGTGAATTTGACCGCGTTGTTGAGAAGGTTGATCAAGACTTGGCGCATCCGCCGTTCATCAATCAATAAGTCGGGCAGATTGAGTGGCACTTTAATCTCTAGCTGGATGCGTTTTTGCAGGGCTTGTTGTTTGATAAAGGCCAGACTGGATTGACAGAGATGATTGATTGAAACTGGGGTGCAATCGAGTTCCATTTGACCCGATTCAATTTTGGCGACATCCAAAATGTCGTTGATTAACTCTAGCAAGTGAGAGCTACTGCGATCGATGGTTTGTAAAGCTTTGATTTGTTGTTCGTTGACGATGCCAAATACTTGCTCTTGTAGCCCCTCGCTCATGCCCAGAATGGCGTTGAGGGGGGTGCGGAGTTCATGGCTCATGTTGGCGAGGAATTCGTCTTTGAGGCGGGTAGCACGGGCCAATTCTTGGTTAGAGACTGCCAGTTGTTCGTTGCGCTCGGTGAGTTGCTGCTGGGCTTGTTGCCGTTCGGTGAGTTCTTGCTGCAACTGCTCAAATAGGCTAGCTTGTTGAACAGCGATCGCCAACTGGTTAGCAATTTGTTGCAGGAGTTGCGCTTCAGACTCTTGCCAGACTCGCTTTTCTCGACAAGCATGGACAACTAAAACCCCCCAGAGCTTGTTGGTTGCCCCAGGGGCAACCCCTCTATGGCTTTCGCTGCTTCGGGCTTCTTGCAGGATAGGTGCAACCATTTTGGACTGGACTTGACCAACGCTTGCGTATTCCACCAAACAATTAGTCCCCATATCGGTCGTTATATCGGGGACGATACGGGGCTTGCCCTGGCAATAATGGTTGAGGATTTCTTGAGACCACAGTTGGTCGTCCCAGTAAAGGTTTTTGAGCGCGGAAAACTCGGTCAACACAGATTCTTCAACTATTTCACTTCTGCCATTGCCAAATAGCCGGATTACGATGATTCGATCGCCTTGCAAGATTTCTTTGACTTGCTGTGTCACAGTCGCCAAAATTTGGTTAATATCCAACGATTCGCGAATTTGCTGGGCGATGAATCCCAAAGTTCGCTGCCGTTGTAGTTGTAAAGCGATCGCATTTTCTGTTTGCTTGCGGATAGCCAATTCTGATTGTACCTGTTCGTAGAGGTAAGATTGCTGAATTGCGATCGCTAATTGGTTAGCAATTTGTTTAAGTAAATTGATTTCCCAGTCTTGCCATTGGCGCGGGGTATCGCATTGATGAACAATCAGCAACCCCCAGAGGGCTTGATTCTGAATAATTGGAACTACGAGTTTGGCTCTGACCTGGATGTCTGCGAGAAATTCGACTAAGCAGGGTAAGATTGACCCGTTTTCATCTTCCCTATCGTTGAGGGCATAAACTCTTCCTTGGATATAGCGCTCGTAGTTTTCTTCGGGAAAAACCTCTTCTGGGAATAGGATATCCAGGAGCTTAAGCCTATTTGGCGAAACAGATTCAGCAATGGTAGCCCCCGTCCCTTCAGGAAAAACCCGATAAACCAGCGTTCGATCTGATTGCAAGAGCTGATGGATTTCCTCAACAGTGCTATTGAGAATCTCGTCGAGATGCAGAGACGATCGCATCCGTTTAGTAATCGCTCCCAGCAAACGTTCATGTTTTGCTTGTTGTTGCAATCTCACTTCGGCTTCTTTGCGATCGGTGATATCCTGAAACGTGCCTACCAGACCAATAATATTACCTGAGCAGTCTCGCAGGGGAGCCTTGTGGGTTTCGAGAAATATTGGTTTACCATTGGGTAGAGTTAGCGTTTCTTCGATCCCTAATATAGCTTCACCCGTTTCGATTAACCGCCGATCCATCGCACAATACTCGTTCGCCTCCACTTCTTTCTGGCAAATATCTAAATCTCTTTTACCTATACTTTCGATCGTAGATGGCAAGCCTAGAGTTTTGGCAAACTGCTGATTGCATCCTAAAAAAACAGACTCTCGATTCTTCCAAAACACGGCGAGCGGGATGGTATCGAGTACCGTTTGCAGAAACTGCTGAGATTCTTGCAAAGCCTTCTGGGCCTGTTTGCGATCGCTGATATCTACTAATACACAAATAGTTTGATC
This sequence comes from Microcoleus sp. AT3-D2, assembly GCF_036705715.1. Classification (NCBI taxonomy): domain Bacteria; kingdom Bacillati; phylum Cyanobacteriota; class Cyanophyceae; order Oscillatoriales; family Microcoleaceae; genus Microcoleus; species Microcoleus sp. AT3-D2. The sequence continues at coordinate 41,898 of NZ_JAUBVE010000019.1, forward strand.
CTCTGAGCCTGAGAGGAGTGCGGCTCCGAGCAAAACAGAAATCCGGCTGCCATCCTTACGGTAGTATTCCTTTTCCAAGGACTCGATCTCGCCCTCCTGTCTCAGGCGATCGATCGCTAAAACATCAGCGGCGAGATATTCGGGGGGGGTCATAGCACCCCAATGAATCATCCCAGCATTTAGTTCCTCCCTAGTGTAGCCAACCATCTGTAAGAAGCGATCGTTGGCATCGGTAATGTTCCCCTGAAAATCGGCAAACATCATGCCGCTGACACTGGAATCAAACACCCGGCGGAAGCGCATTTCACTGCTTTCCCTGGCGAGTTCAGCTTGTTTGCGATCGCTGATATCCGATAAAATTCCCTGGATGCTAATCAATTCCCCTTCAGCATTTATAACGGGTGTGGCACTGCTTCTCACCCAGACATAATTGCCATCTCGGTGGCGATGTCGGAACTCATAATCACTTGACTTTTTACCAAATTTGATATTCTCCTGATAACCAGTAACCACCAAAGGGCGATCGTCTGGATGCACCAGAGATATAAACGACTTGCCAATCCATGCACCCTCCTCCCAGCCAAACATCGTCTTGAATTGCGGTGACAAATAAGTGAGTATGCCATCGGGTTCACATGACCAGATCAAATCATTAGCCCCTTCTACCAGCCGCCGGAATTTAGCTTCACTCTCTGCTAATTCGGCTTCGATCTGTTTGCGATCGCTGATATCCCGGCATACACAAATCAATAATCCATCGTCTGTGAGGGTGAGGGATAGCCCTTCGGCAAAAGTAGAGCCATCTTTGCGCTTGGCGATCGCCTCTCCCTCCCAAGCGCGATCGTACCCCAGCACGGGAAAGACTTCCCGCTCAAACCGTTCTAACTCGTGTTGCGAATACAAAAGTTGCCAGGTTTTGCCCAGCAGTTCTTGAGAATGTTCGTAGCCAAACAGTTCTAGATGGGCTTGATTCACATAGAGGTAGGTATCTCCTTGGATAATCGCAATGCCGTCGATCGCCGCCTCAATTGCCGCCAGTTGTATTTTTAGGGTTTCTTGGGTTTGTTTGACATCGCTAATATCGGCAAAATAGCCAACAATCTCGGTTGGGCGACCTTGTTCATCTCGCACCAGGCGCATTGCATCCCGTATCCAAACGTAGTGACCATCGCGATGCAAAAATCGATATTCATGCTGATGAGTGTCGTACTCAAAGAGAGCCGATAGATCAGCCAAAACTCTAGGGGCATCTTCTGGGTGAAGATGGTTAATCCAGAAGCTGGGGGTCGATACAACTTCTTTTGGCTTGTAACCCAAAATGGCTTCGATATTTTTGCTGATGAAAGTTGAGTCATAGTCGCGATAGGGCTTAGAGCTATAGATCATCGCGGGACTGGATGCCAGAAGAAATTCGAGGCGTTCTTTCAACAGGCGATTTTCTCGCTCTGTCTGTTGGCGATGGGTAATGTCTTGGATCAGGGCCAGCGAATAGAGATGTCCATCATCACACGATAGGACAGAGGTGGAAATGGAGATAGTGCGCCTCTGTCCATCTTGACGCTGGATTTCCCTTTCCACAGCGCTCGGCTGCATCTGTCTACAGGTGGCGATCGCCTGTTCTCGATCTTCTAGATTCGGGTACAAGCTTTGATACGCCCCCAGACGGTTAATTTCTTCTAACGTGTAACCCGTAATCGCTTGCATTTGCTGATTCCAGACTGTGAAGCGGACAAAGGGAAACTCCTCAACTTGATGGAAAACGCACAGCCCTTCTGCCATGTTTTCTACAATTTGTTGACGGAAAGTATTTTCCTGCTGAAGCGTTGCTTCGGCCAACTTGCGATCGGTAATGTCGAAGCGAATGGCTAGATACTGAAAAGGTCGCCCTTGTTCGTCCAAAAAGGGGACGATGGTGGTGGCAACCCAGTACAGGCTACCGTTTTTTGCCCGATTGCAAATTTCACCGCGCCAAATCTGACTGCTGCTAATGGTGCGCCACAAGTCTTGGAAGAAAGCAGGGGGATGATAGCCAGAGTTGACTATGCGATGGGTTTGTCCGATCAGTTCATCGCGGGAGTAGCCAGAGACTAAACAGAAGCGATCGTTGACGTAGGATATCACCCCTTCGCGATCGGTGATGACCACAATGGCAGACTGATCCAAGGCCTGTTTAAAGGCTGATAATTCTTGAATTAACTGGTGGCGTTGGAGTTCAGCCTGTTTGCGTCTGCTAATATCCAAGTTGACCCCAATCATGCTCTGGGGATTGCCTTGGGCATCTTGCAAGACCATACCAAAGGTTTTAATAAAGTGGAGGCTGCCATCGGGATGCAACACTCGAAATTCGGTATTAAATTCTGCGTGTCCTAAGACGGCTTGCTGGAGCAATGTTTCGGTGGCGGTGCGGTCTTCGGGATGTAGCCGGTTTGCCCAAATGTCGTAAGGCAGAGGGGCATCAGATTGTTTTGTGACACCGTACAGTTGGTACATTCGCTCATCCCAAAAGACCGTGTTCTGTACAATATCGAAGTCCCAACAGCCGATCGCCCCTGATTTGAGGGACAAAGCGAGGCGATCCGATACTTTCTGTAGTTCCACTTCTGCACGTTTGCGATCGCTAATATCTTGGGCGATGCCTAAAAAGCCGATAATTTGCTGATTGACATCCTTGAGGGTGCTGATGGATAGCGACATAGGAAATCGACAACCATCTTTGCGGATATAGCTCCACTCTTCTTCGCTGACAATACCTTGGCGTGCTTTGGCAACAAGAACCTCAAAGCCGGGGGGAATATTTTGCCCGAGTTCGGCAGATAGTGATGCTGCCCGGTCAATTACCTCATTTGCATCGTGGAAGAGTGCGGGGGAGGCTTTGCCGATGATTTCTTGAGCACTGTAACCCAGCATCCTTTCGGCTCCAGCATTAAAGGTCTGGATGATGCCAGTTGGGTCAGTGGAGATGATGGAGTAATCAGTACCATTGAGGATGGCGCGTTGCAGGCTGTTGACTTGCCAAAGCTCTTGGGTGCGTTCTTCGACTTTTGCTTCTAGCTGTTGGTTGAGTTGCTGGAGTTGTTGTTCGGCAAGTTTGCAATCGTTAATGTCTGTAGTAGTTCCTACGTAGCCGACTACTTGCCCGTCTGCATCCAGTTCGGGAACGGACTGCCCATATACCCAAGCCACAGCACCGTCGGGATGTTGAAAGCGATATTCGAGTTGGAAAGAGCCACTTTCTTGGATAGATTGCTCCCATTCGGCGATGACCCAATCGCGATCGTCGGGGTGTAGCCCTTGTTGCCATCCTTCCCCGATGGCGGTTTTTGGGGTGAGTCCGCTGATCAGACACCACCAATCGTTAACATAGATGCACTTGCCGAAAGCATCGGCGCGAAAAATCCCCACGGGTACGGCTGCCACTAGGCTGGCGTAGCGTTCTTCGCTTTCTTGCAAGCGGACTTCAGTTCGTTTGCGATCGCTAATGTCGGTAATGGTTCCTATATAGCCACTCCGATGTCCATTGGCATCGAGTTCGGCGACGCACTGCCCATAAACCCACGTTACCCCACCGTCGGGAGGTTGAAAGCGATATTCGAGTTCAAAAGAGTCGCTACCTTGAATGAATTGCTCCCATTGGGCAATGACCCAATCGCGATCGTCGGGGTGCACTCTTTGTTGCCATCCCTGTGCGATAGTGGCTCCTGGTCTGAGTCCGCTGATCTGAAAGTAGCGATCGTTGACATAGGTACATAGCCCCTCCGCATCGGTGCGAAAAATCCCGACCGGAGCAGCAGCGGCAAGGGCGGCGTAGCGTTGTTTGCTCTCGATCAGGGTGGCTTCGATCCGCTGTCGCTTTACCAGTTCATTCTGCAATTGTTGCTGGATCGTGGCTTGCCCAAGGGCGATCGCCACCTGTAGACAAACTTGTCGCAGAAGTTCGATCTCGTCAGTCGTCCAAGGGTGCGGAGTGGCTCGATAACTGGCGATCATTAATCCGCGCAGTTGTTCCTCAATCACGATCGGCACCATCAGCTTGGCGCGAATATCAAACCCCACTAACAGTTCCTGATGGCACTGGGTCATTTCTTCGCCGTAGATGTCGTTGATGACGCGAATTCTGCCCTGGCGATACGGTTCAAGCCATTCTGGGCTCATGCAAGGATCGTGGGCGTCCCTATGAAGCACCGATCGCCCCGTGTCGGTAATGGCTTCCGCAATCACGGTGCCGCTAAAGTCAGGCCGAAACTGGTAAATGATGACGCGATCGCACCCCAGAAGCGAGTGAATTTCGTGCACTGTAGTATGCAGAATATCTGACAAATTCAGGGACGAGCGAATCTGCTCGGCAATGGTATTGAGAAGTTGCTCTCGATCAGCCTTTGCTTTGAGGGCGGCTGTCCGATCTTCCACCTGCTGCTCGAGTTCAAGGTTGCGATTTGCCAGCAGCGCCACCTTTTCCGCCTCTAGGCGCACCACCTTCTCTTCCCACTTCTGGACCAGTTTGTATAGCTCCAGCGGGTTGAGGGCTTGCAGCAAAATGGTCTGGGTGACGATGCCTAATAGTTCTCCTAGCTCCCCTGTCACCGCCAACCGACGGATCGATCGCTGCTCCATGATCTGCTGCACAGTCCAGAGTGACTCCTCTGGCTTGACCTTAAAAATCGGCGTACTCATTACCGCCTCAGCCAGACAGGTTTCCAGCTTCAAGCCCAAGGCCTGAAATTGCACAATATCCCGCTCGGTGACAATCCCCACTGGAATTTGTAGCGGTTCAGTAGAGATTCCGCCTGGGTGTACAATCACCACGGAACTGACGCGATGCTCTGCCATAAGTTGGACGATCGCCAGTAGGGAAGAATCTGGCGCAGCACAAATCACTTCGCGGGTCATCACTTCTGCTACCATACGCAACCGCAGCAGGTCGATCGGTCGAGAGGTGTGGCGCAGACTTTCGTGAGTCACTAGGCCCACTAGGCGATCGAGTTCGTCCAGGATGGGCAAATGGCGAATTTGGTGGTGTTGGAGCAGGTTAATCGCAAAAAATAAATCGGTGAAGGCGGACTCCCGGAGGGTGACGACTGGATGTGTCATCACCTCCCTGAGCACCAAATTCTCCAAGGAACGCTGCTGGACACTCAGCCGCACCACGTCTCGCTCGGTCAGTACGCCGACCAATTGCTCGTTTTCCACTACCAACACGCAGCTCGATCGGGTCTCTATGTGGAGGTCGTGGAGTTGACCATCCGCCGTTCTAGGGGTGTTGCAGAGCGATCGTACGCCACTCATTTGGGCGATCGTATCCATCACCGTCGTATCGGGCGAAACCACCAAGGGCTCCGGGACGATCGCAGTCCTGAGTTCTATTGGAGTGAGAGCCGTAGTACGCATGAACATGAGTTTATAGGGTTTGATTGCTGATTATTTTTTTAAACTTTTCGCCTTAAACACATGAGCTGATAGCGTAGCCTGGGGTCAGCGATAGTAACCAGAAGAGTTACTTAGCTGCACGACTTTCTCTAAATATTATATTTACTTAATGTTCGCTTCTGCATGAAATCAGTTAGGGAAATTCGGCGACTCTAAGGTAACGCTGTTTCATCACTTTCCTGAGATAATAAAAATAGAAAGTAACGCTGTTTCATCACTTTCCTGAGATAATAAAAATAGAAAGTGCCGTAAACACTTTACGACTATGTTGAAGCTCGGAGAGCCCGCCGTAACGATAAAATTTGTTGACGATTGACGATTACCGTGAATTATACAGAGCATACCGAACACTATTCCCGCAAGTGAGAGTTTGTGAGATTTTTAATTATTTTCCTGTGGGATTTTGTGATATTAAGCGTAAAACACTACCAGCAATATCTCGTGTAGGGGGATTAAGTAATGAACCAAAACTATGGCATTTTCTAAGCAAATTACCTTGAAAGTATAACGCTTGAAAAATGCTAGGTTAAACCTTATTCTACAAGAACTAGCCGGAATATCAATTTGTATAATTATTGTTGATAAACTAAGAAATCAAAAGAAAGGGAAGACAACCGCTGATCTGAAACGATGTCACCAATCAAATAGAGTTTGAGTAAGTCGGCGTCAAAAAAACGAAGTATGTTAAAAAAACAAGTGAATACAGAGAATGTTTCTACTGAGGTAATTGAATATATGGGCGCTATATTAACAGAAACCCGGTTTTTTAACACCAGTGCCTCCTGGAAGCTCCGAAAGTAGAAACTAGAAACCGGGTTTCTTCGGCAAGATAAGAGCGCCCTAATTTACAAAAATTATCACATTAAATATCAATGCGGCACTCTCAAATCAGCCGCGACTTAAGTTAGACTGAATGGTCAGTGCGTGAATTATTCACAGGTTAGCATCTATGCACCTCAAACATCTCAATCAGCCTTCACAAGAACTCTCTACGTCTTGCGAGCATCACATCAAAGAGACCCAGCCACCAAAGCCCAATTATTTCGCTGACATAGCCCGTTCCTTCCGCAACCTCAGTATTCACGACAAAATCTGCCGTGGGTACGCACTGGCTCTTTTTGTTGCGATTGGGGGAACGGCTGTCGGGATGTTGGTGGGCACTCATTACTATCGAATAACTAATAATCAAGTACACATCGAGCGAGAAAGTCAGATTTTAAATAAGTTGCAGGTGGCTTTACTGCGGACGCAAAACAGCCAAGAATGGCTGATTTACGGGCTAGGACAGCCCCAAACATTTGACAGAAAATACCAACAATTACAAAACAATCTTTCCACTTTAAAAGTGTTATTTTCAGAATTTAAAAAACCTAACTATCTGGATCACATTGAAGGGATAGAAAAAATTAGAAAAACTGGCGATTCGCTACGGGCTAATTATATTTATCCACTAGAAATAGTTAATAAAAAAATTAGTAAGTTGCCAAATAACCCGGCTCAACAAAGTATTAAACGTAAGTTGCTGTTAAATTTCGATCGAGATAAAATTGGGTTGCAACTCGATAGGGCGGTTAATGATATAGCAGAAATTATCGATCGCGCCCAACAGCAAGAAGATGCAGGGCGGAAGGATCTGCTGCGAGCCCAGGCGCTGCGGGTGCAAATAATTTTGGGTAGCATGGCGCTGTCGATCGTCGTTGCAGCAGTGCTGGCGGGCTTCACCAGTCGGGCGATCGCCAAACCCCTCGCCGCTGTAACTAAAATCGCTCAGCGAGTGACGGAAGAATCTAATTTTCAGTTGCAAGTACCAGTTACCAGCACCGATGAAGTGGGAGTATTAGCAGCTTCGCTGAATCAACTGATTCAGAAAGTAAATCAATTGCTCGAAGAATTGAAATCTGAACAACAAAGCCAGATACTTCAAAATGAGAAAATGGCAACTTTGGGGCGGATGTTAGCCGGTGTTGCTCACGAAGTTAACAATCCAATCAATTTTATCTATGCCAATATCGCTCCTGCCAGAAATTATGTTGAAGATATTTTAGATTTGCTCAAAACTTACGAGACAGAAATTTCCACCCCCCCTGCTGCTGTGCTCGCCAAAGGGGAAGAAATAGACATCGATTTTCTCAAAGAAGATTTGATCAAAATATTTGACTCAATGCAAGTAGGCGCTGAAAGAGCCAAAGCTATTATCTTAAGTTTGAAAGATTTTTCTCGTCTCGATGAGGCAGCCCCTCATCCCGTGGATTTGCACGCCTGCATAGACAGCAGTTTGCTCATTCTTAATAGCCGCATCAAACAAGGCATTGAAGTGGTGCGACATTACGGCAATATTCCGACTGTGGAAGGCTATATGGGTTTGCTTTACCAGGTATTTGTGAACCTTCTCAACAATGCACTAGATGCTGTGGAAGAGAAAGCAAAAAGTGAGAAATCCAGCTCTGAGGAGGCGAAAAAACAATCGGCTTCGGAGCCACTCCAGGCAACACCGAGTTTTTTGCCGAGGATTGTGATTGCTACAGAATACTTGGACGACGACTCAGTGGTAGTGCGAATTTCTGATAACGGTATGGGAATAGCGCCAGAGAGTCAAGAAAAAATGTTTGAAACATTCTTTACTACTAAACCGAGAGGTGTAGGTACTGGTTTGGGATTGGCAATTGGTCGCGAAATAATCGTTAAGAAACACGGGGGGACGATTAACTTTTGGTCGGAGGTGGGAACGGGGACGGAATTTTCGATCGCCCTGCCGATTAAGCATGAGGATTTGATGCAAAATACGCAGGTAAAACCTCCAATGGCTCGCGAAGAGAATTCGCTCTACAACGGTAAGGCACAAGCCAAGTCCGAGGATAGAGAAACTGTAAAAAATTAAAAATTATCAGTTTTTATAGCAGTTTCAAAAAATAAGACCACTCTCAGCCCGCGATCTAAACTCTGATGTCCTAATTTATTCCAACTCTAAAATCTAAAATCTACAATCTACAATCTAAATTGTATGAGATTGCTTACTGATTGGCTGTCGCTTTCCCACTCAATGAGTGATAATACGCAAATCAAAAGTATTTTCAGTAATCTTGAAAAACAGGATTTGCTATAATTCAAAGTTGAGCAATCACTGTACGGAGCGAAAATTATGGGACTATTTGACCAAATTTTGAGCGCGATCGACAATCCCAACCAACAAGCAAACCCCAATCAGTTGGGCAACATTCTCGGTGCGGTAGAGCAGTTGAGCAGCAACCAGGGCGTCAATACGGGCACGACTCAGCTAGCAATGTCGGTTTTGGGCGGATATGTGCGATCGGCATTGCAAGACGTGCGATCGCAGTCAGGAGACGCACAAGCTCAACAACTTGTCAACCAATTTAGCGGTACAAATCCCAATCCCCAAGCGGTACAGAGTTTGTTCGGAGTCGGCCAACTGACGCAGATAGTGAATGATATCGCCCACAGAACCGGTTTGAATAACGCCACAGTGCAGGCGATGATACCTGTTTTGGTGCCGCTGCTGCTGAATTTGCTACAAACCGGCGGCAACGCCCAAAATCCAGCCCAAGGCAGCAATCCCGTTTTGAATACGTTTTTAGATTCAGATGGAGACGGTGATGTAGATATTACTGACGCCATGTCAATGGCAGGCCGCTTTTTGAATCAGCGCCCTTAATTTAGGATTTTTTAACCGCAGATATCAGCGGAGGGAGACAGGTGAACGCAGATAGGATTTTATCTGCGTTCATCTGCGTTTATCTGCCTTCATCTGCAGTTAAAAAATTTCCTACTTTAACCCAAACCCAAATCAGTCACAGCACCAAGACTGCTAGAAGAAACCAACTTAGCATATTTAGCCAAAACGCCCTTAGTATACTGAGGTTTAGGAGGCTGCCAAAGAGCCCGGCGCTGCTCCAATTCGGCATCAGAAACGTTGAGCTGCAACAAGCGATTTTGAGCATCAATTGTAATCGAATCGCCCTCTTTTACTAAAGCAATTGTGCCTCCTACTTGCGCCTCCGGTGCAACGTGACCGACAACCATGCCGTAAGTTCCGCCAGAGAAGCGGCCGTCAGTAATTAATGCTACGGAATCGCCCAAACCTGCCCCAATAATTGCCGAAGTTGGTGCTAACATTTCGCGCATTCCCGGCCCGCCTTTGGGCCCTTCGTAGCGGATGATAATCACATCTCCGGCTTGAATTTTGCCTGCTAAAATTGCATCCAAACAATCTTCTTCAGATTCAAATACCCGCGCCGGGCCGGTAATTTGTGGTTTCTTAACGCCCGTAATTTTAGCAACGGCTCCTTCTGTTGCCAGATTTCCCCTGAGAATTGCTAAATGTCCTTGGGCGTAAAGCGGGTTGTTCCAAGGGCGGATGACTTCTTGGTCGGTGCGGGGTTCGGCTGGAATATCTGCTAACACTTGAGCAACTGTTTGGCCGGTAATTGTCAGCGCGTCGCCGTGCAGTAAACCCTGTTCTAGCAGCATTTTCATTACTTGAGGAATGCCGCCGGCTTTGTGCAAATCGGTTGCTACGTATTTGCCGCTGGGTTTGAGGTCGCACAGCACTGGTACTTTTGCTCGAATAGTTTCAAAATCGTCGAGGGACAGTTCTACTCCGATCGCATTTGAAATGGCTAATAAATGCAGCACAGAGTTGGTTGAACCGCCGATTGCCATGATTACCGCGATCGCATTTTCAAAGGCCTTGCGTGTCAAAATATGGCTCGGTAACAACTGTTTGCGGACAGCTTCCACGACAACTTTGGCAGATTCGGCAGCGCTGTCAGCTTTTTCGGCATCCTCAGCAGCCATTGTCGAAGAATAAGGCAAACTCATGCCCATCACTTCAAAAGCGCTCGACATCGTATTTGCTGTGAACATTCCGCCACAGGAACCCGCACCCGGACAAGCTTTCTCTTCCACGGCATTGAGTTCTGTTTGGTCAATTTTTCCCGCGCTGAATTGACCGACTGCTTCAAAAGCGCTGACAACGGTTAAATCCTGTCCGTTGTGGTGTCCTGGTTTGATCGTGCCGCCGTAAACAAAAATAGCAGGAATGTTCATGCGGGCGATCGCAATCATTGCCCCCGGCATATTTTTATCGCAACCGCCGACAGCCAGCAACCCGTCCATACTTTGGCCGTTGCAAACAGTTTCTATCGAATCCGCAATCACATCTCTCGACACCAGAGAATATTTCATCCCTTGAGTTCCCATCGAGATCCCGTCGCTGATAGTAATCGTACCGAACATCTGTGGCATGGCGCCGGCTTCCCTTGCACCCGCAATAGCCCGCAAAGCGAGCTCGTTCAATCCCATATTGCAGGGCGTAATCGTGCTGTACCCATTGGCAATTCCCACAATCGGCTTAGTGAAATCGCCGTCACCAAAACCGACTGCCCGCAGCATTGCTCGGTTGGGCGCGCGCTGCACGCCTCCAGTCACAGCTTGGCTTCTCAAATTTTCAGGCATTTTAAAATTTCCTTTCTCTGTTGTCTGTTGTTCAGTTGTCAGTTGTCAGTTGACAGTTGTCAGTTGTCAACTGCCAGCTCGCCCAAAAACGAATACAAGTTTCCGATAATCGTCGTGGTGAGCCCATAATTTTAGACCAAAGTTCCGGCTCCCAGATGAATCTGTGGAGCAAATCTAAAATCTAAAATCTAAAATCGACTGACTCAGTGCCGAGCGCCGAGAGTTTTACCCTATTGTTGATTTTCTCAGAAGCTTTGATATTTTTGATACTCCCGGGCCCTAAAGGGACGGGGATTCTTGAAGAGTTCGTATCTGAACTTTCAAAGGCGAAATCAAAGCGCCTCTACCCACTCAGCTTAGACAAATCCAAACTTTGCGTATACTTTTAGCTTTTGCGCTTTTAGAGTCCACCACTAATGCCAGATAGGTACGCTCAACAACCTGCCTTTTGTTTGCCCTTTAACTATTCCGAATCAAGTTGGATATGTCCGTTGCCGGGATTTCACCGTACGCTTGTTGTTTCAACACGTAGATGGTTATTCTTACTTGCTGTGTGAATTATACCAAGAATTGAAGGCGGTTGAAACCGCTGCCGACTTATCCCCGTGTCTGAAGCCAGGGGCTTGCGTCTCGTTTTTCGGTCAGACGTTTTAGGAGGCAGTGCCACAGCAGTGTCCGGAAAGCAAGGGAAAAATTCTACAGATACTACAGCGTGCAGAGTGAATACCGTGGTTATCTGGGATGATGTGGTAACACCCATCACTCTAACGTTTAAAAAAAATTGCGAGGCGAATGACATGGAGGCCGATCGAATTCTGAGGCAATATGCGGCCGGAGAAAGAAATTTTCGAGAGATTAACCTCGTCGGGGCCGACTTAAAAGGGGTAAACCTCAGCGAGGCTAACTTTACCAGATCGAATTTCCAAGACGCAAACCTTAAAGGCGCTAACCTGACGGGAGCGAACTTGCGCGAGGTGAAATTGGCAGGGGTGGACATGACAGAAGCCAACCTCAGCGAAGCAAATCTCATCGGTACCGATTTGAGCCGGGCCAATCTCAGCGGGGCTAACCTGATGGGAGCCAACCTGCGCGGATCAATGGCGAGAGAAGTCAACATGACCAAGGCTAATTTGACCGAAGCTAATTTGACCGAAGCCAACTTTACCGAAGCGAATTTGTTTGCGGCCAACTTAACCGACGCTAGCATGATTCGCATTAATTTGATGAAGGCAAATTTGAGTTGGTCAACTCTCAAAGCGGTAAACCTGACAAATGCCATCCTCAGCGAGTCGCTTTTAGAAAGAGCTAATCTGACTCAGGCAATTCTCAGCGGGGCGATGGTGAGCGGGGCCAACCTGACTGGTGCAGATTTGCGCCAAGTAACTATGGTTGGAGCTAATCTCACCGACGCTAATCTGAGTAATGCTAATTTGAGAGTTGCTAATGTTAGTTGGTCAACGTTGGCAAGAGCTAATTTGAGCGGTGCTAATTTGTACCGTGCCAAGCTGTGCTGGTCTAATTTTAGCGGGGCTGTTTTGGTGGAAGCGGTTTTGATTGATGCTAATCTCAATCGAACTAACTTCCGCGATGCAGATTTGAGGCGGGCAATTATGCCCGATGGCACGACTAATGATTCTTAAAATTTGATTGTTGATTGTTGACTAATGACTACTGACTAATGACTACTGACTAATGACTACTGACTAATGACTACTGACTAATGACTATCACTGAATTATTGATGTTGGGTGCGGCGGGAATTTTTGCCGGAATTCTAGCTGGATTTTTGGGTATCGGCGGCGGTACGGTGCTCGTGCCTTTGTTGGTGGCTCTCAATTACGCTCCGGTGCAAGCGGTTGCTACTAGCAGTTTGTCGATCGTCATTACAGCTATTTCTGGCAGCATCCAGAATTGGCGCATGGGCTACCTCAGCTTGAGCCAAGTCGCAGGCATCGGATTTCCAGCCGTCATCACAGCACAAATCGGTGCTTATTTGGCGGGGATATTTCCGCCTTACTTGCTGTTACTTACTTTTGGGTTGTTGCTGTGGCTGAATATTTATTTGATTGAAGTTCGCAAGCGTCTGACAGCTAAGAAGAAAGCGGAACTAGAACAAGGGGAACTGGGAGGACAAGCGGGACAAGAAGAAAATGCTCAATTACCAATTACCAATCACGAATTACCCAATAATTCAAATATTATATTCCATCCAACTTTTGCTAAAATTGCTACCGGCAGTGCGGCGGGTTTATTAGCGGGTTTGTTCGGCGTAGGCGGCGGCGTAATTATGGTTCCCCTGCAAATTTTGCTGTTAGGAGAAAGCATTAAAACTGCAATTCAAACCAGCTTGGGCGTCATCGTTATCACGGCAATTTCGGCGACGGCGGGACACGCGGCGCGCGGGAATGTTTTGTGGGATGTGGGGTTAATTCTTGGCGGCGGCGGTTTGTTGGGGGCGCAGGTGAGCACGCGATTTTTGCCGAGATTGCCCGATCGTATTGTTAGTTTAGCTTTTCGATCGCTCTTGGCAGTGTTATCGATTTATGTTTTCTGGCAAGCTTGGCAAAAATTTAGTAACGGGTAACGGGTAATGGGTGATGGGTAATTGAGAATTGGTAAAGATAATTGAGAATTGGTAATTGAGGCAGATCCTCCGGGTATGTATTCCCAGGCAGAGCCTGGGAACAAGGTTAAGGCTACAATGACAGTTGAAGTTGACAGTTGACAGTTGACAGTTGACAGTTGACTACTAACTAATGACTACTGACTCCTGACTAATGACTACTGACTACTGACTAAGTTTTTTCACGGCGCGAGTCAGACGCTGCAAATAAGGCTTGACAATTTCTTGATTTTGCCTCTGCAACTCGGACACTTGCTGCTGCAAATGCTGAATCTCGGTTTGCAGCATCCCTGTGTCTATTGTGGGTCGATCGAGCAAGTCCTGCAATTGCTTGAGAGAACCTTGGATTGTATCAAAGTCTACTTCGTTCGATCGCTCCTGTAACTGAGCCGTAATAGTTTTAACTTCAGTTAACTTTTCGCCCATCAATAAAAATCGGACGTTGACATTTTCCCAATCATGCTCTCTGAGGGCGCTATTTTCCAAAATGCGGAGTTTTTGCTGCAAATCGGACAGGGTGGTGTAGAGTTCCTGAGAGTCGGCCGGAAGCGCCTGGGCTTGGCGTTCGAGGGAGGCTACGGCAGCTTGTACCTCGGCGATGGCCCCGGATTCCAAGCCCAGGAGTTTTTGCTGCAAGTCGGAGACAGCGGTGTAGAGTTCCGCAGGTTCTCCAGGTAGTATCTGAACTTGTTGCGATCGACGTTCTACTGCGGCCTGTACGTCCGTAATCGCAGAATTTGCCTTTTGTTGCATTTGTTGCTCGAAACGCTGGCGATTGGCGAGATTTATCGAGAGTGCTGCGGTTAAGGGGGCGGCAGCGTAGACAATTTGGCCCGACAATCCTGCAGCAATCGTGCCAATAGCTGAACCAGCAACTGAGGCGTATTCTACCAATTCTAGCCAGTCCGGCTGGTTCGGGGCACTTCTGGAAGTTGGGAATGATGCTTTTTCAATCTTCTGCATAGCCTTTTAGTCGTAGTCGGATAGATGGCGATACCGACATGATAAAAGCGATCGGCAAATAAATCAGGGCTATTGGTCAAAATTTCCTGATTGTGGTATTTTTATTGACCTCGTGCCGAATACGTTCTGCCTTCAAAACGGTCAATCTCAGGTAAAATTCAGGATTAAGTCGATCGCTCAAAACATTTAAGCGATAACCATTCACCGCCGTCTGTCAGGAGTATACAGAAAATGGGTCTTAAGATTATTGAAAGCTACGATAGCAGTTTTGTCCTCGAACCCGATGCTAAAACTGCTCTGTTCGGTTTATTAACCGGTGAAAGCTTTGTCAAACAAGTAGCGCTACAATTGCAGTGCTCGCGCATTGAGTTTGCCGAGTTACTGTTTCAGCCAGTCCCTTACAGCAGCGAGACGCCGAAGGGAATGCCTGCGGAATTTGAAAAGTATCATGAATCGAGCGATTTTGCGATCGTCAACGTCCCCCCTAATTTCATGTTCCAAGCCAAAATATTTAAACCCAGCCGCCTCTGTGCAATTTATCGAGTTTTCAAGAGTTAGGTAAAGGCTGGTTAATCTGTGGTTTAATCTAAAATCTAAAATCTAAAATCTAAAATCGGATGACAGAAGACATTCAATCTCTCGCCAGCTTAGAATTCATTCCCTACATAGACTCCGAGGGGAAATTGCCCGATTTTGTCCAGGGGAAAATCGGCGTTTACGCGATTTTTGACAGCGAGAAAGTCCTGCAATTTGTCGGCTATTCTCGCGACATTTACCTCAGTCTCAAACAGCATTTGGTACGCCAAACCCAATATTGCTACTGGCTGAAAGTCCAAACTATTGACAAGCCCAGCCGCACTATTCTAGAAAGCATCCGATCAAGTTGGATTGCCGAAAACGGTTCCCAACCCCAGGGTAACGGTGCCGATGCTGCCAAGTGGAACGATCCCATCGACACCAAAACTGTAATGACTGCCCAAGAAACGGCAAATTATGAAGGTATCTTCGCCGATGAAATTGCCAAAGATAAATTGTTGAAAAATGTCGCGCGGCGCGTGGAAAATGAAATTTTCGCGCTGCTGAAAACTCGCGGCGTAACAGAAGAAATCCGGTTTAATCCCAAGCTGAAAACTAGCGGATTGCTGGATTTAAAGTAAATACGTTCTATGGTCAATTCCCCACAATCACCCCCTGTTTGTAATGAGGACTCCTATCAAATCCGGTAGCAGGAGAATGAAACAGTCCTCCTGCTCACCCGGCACTCCGCCAGGGAATGAATTCCCTGTCTAATAGCAAAAGTCCTCTAAAAGACGACTAATAAATTATTCAGTCCTCTAAAAGAGGACTTTCGCTTTGAGGCAGGGGTTTCGGGTTTCAACCCTTGACGGACTGACAGACTATCGGTTTTACCTTAAACAGATGCTCGCGTACAATCTATCTGATATATCCTCTGGGTCGGTTAAATTTTAAAATGTTGAAATTTATTAAAATTTAACAGATATCGGAATCTGCACAATTAACTTGGTTCCTAGGCCCGGAGCAGAAATACAACTGATGTGACCTCGATGTTTTTCCACTACAATATCGTGACTGATTGCCAACCCTAATCCAATACCGCGGCCTACAGGCTTCGTAGTAAAAAATGGGTCAAATATCTGGTGGCGCACTTCCTCACTCATCCCACAACCGTTATCGGCAATGTGAATAACAACGGATTTAGAGTTTTGAGTGGCTAATTTTGAATCTTGATTGTGCAGGGCCGATTCTGACTCACAACTTACTGAAGTGCTGATGGTAATTTTTCGGGGAGACGGTTGAGTTTCCAGGGCATCAATAGCATTACTTAGCAGGTTCATGAACACCTGATTTAACTCACTGGCGTAACAGGTGACTCTTGGCAGTTGGCTGTAGTGTTTAATGACCTCTATCTCACCAGCTTTGTTTGTTCCCTTCAGCCGATGCTGCAAAATAAGTAAAGTATTGTCAATGCCTTCATGAATATCCACTGGCTTGTACTTTTGTTCGCCAAGGCGGGTGAATTTCCGCAAAGACATCACAATTTCGCTAATCCGAGAAGCACCCTCTGTCATCGAATGCAGCAGTTTTGGATAATCCTCTGCGATGAATTCGGGTTGAATCTCGTCCAATTCGCCGATAATTTCTGCCACGGGGTGGGGGTAGTAATGTCGGTACAATTCGACGAGGCGAAGCAAATCTCGTGCATACTCCGCCGCTAGAGCAATATTGCCGTAGATAAAGCTGACGGGATTGTTGATTTCGTGAGCAATTCCTGCCGCTAGCTGACCTAAAGAAGCCATTTTTTCCTTCTGTATTAACTGAGCTTGAGTTTTCTTTAGTTCAGTTACGGTTTGTTCGAGTTGCTGGGCGTAGGATTGTGTTTGCTGGAACAACTGGCGCTGCACGAGTTGATTGGAGACGCGGGCGAGAACTTCTTGTTCGTGAAACGGTTTTGTGATATAATCTATACCACCAACTTCAAAGGCTTTGACTTTATCTAATACTTCATTCAAAGCACTGATAAAAATAACCGGAATGTCCTTGGTTGTGGGAGAAGCTTTCAATGCTTGGCAGACTTTGTAGCCGTCCATACCGGGCATCATGATGTCGAGCAAAATCAAGTCAGGAGGAGTTAACTCGATCGACCTTAGCGCTAGTTTGCCGTCGGGTGCGGTGCGTGTTTTGTACCCTTGCTGCGAGAGTATTTGAGCTAAAAGTTGCAAATTAGCCGGAATATCATCAACAATTAAAATATTCCCTTTTAAGACGGGAGTTGGTTCGTAATTCATATCTAGTTCGGTAAAATAAGCTTTATAGGTTTGTAGTGAGTACGATCGTCCTAGCGGGTTTTATGAGGACGATCGTACTCACTACAAACACGGTATAATATCATTTCTCTTTCGTTTCGGGATGGATGAGAGCTAGTATTTGATTGAACTGAAAGTCGTTAGCCAATGTGGCTAGAGCGCTAGCTAAAGCGTCATTACGATCGCGAATTTGCTCAATTTGGATCAGAATTAACTCTAAATCGCACTCAATTGTGGCTTTCTCTAAAGCTGCCAGCCAATCTGCGGGTAAAGCTGCCAGAGTCTCTGGAGTCGGAGCCTGGATTTGAGTTGACTCGGGAACACTCTCCGGTTCACCGTAAATGTAACGCACTCCCAGATGTTTGTGCAGGGTGGCAAAAATTTCTGTATCTCGAAAGGGTTTGTGGATAAAGTCATCGCAATCATCTGATACAGTAACGGTTTGCGCTTCCTCGGCGTTACCGGCACTCACGGCAATAATTGCCGTAGCTTGACCTTTAACGGTGGCTTTAATGCGTTTGGTCGCTTCATGTCCATCCATCACGGGCATCCACATATCCATAAAAATTAAGTGTGGCTCAAAACTCGACCACATTTCAATAGCTTCCATGCCGTTGCTGGCTTCTTCGAGTTCAAAGTTAAAGGCAGCGAGGAGTTTAATCAGCAGTTGGCGGTTGTCTGATCGATCGTCCACAATCAAAATACGATAGCGTGGCTGGTTGCGTTCCAGCGCTATCACCCGACGCGGTGGCTGTACGGGTTGAGCCGCTGGGGCATAAACGGCGCTGACGGGGATATCAAACGCGAAGGTGGTGCCGCGTCCTACTTCACTGCGTACAGTAATTACGCCGCCCATCAGTTTGACAAACTGTTGGCTGATAGCTAGTCCCAAGCCTGTTCCTTGCTGAGATTTGGTTCCTGTTTTGGTTTGCACAAAGGCTTGAAAAAGCTTATCTAACTCATCAGCAGCTATGCCGGAACCCGTGTCTTCTATTTCAAAATGTAATTGGTAATTACTGATTGGTAATTGCTGATTCTCACCGTCTATTAATGCACTTACTCTTAACCTAATTACTCCTTGTTTCGTAAATTTAATGGCGTTAGAAAGCAGATTAATTAAAACTTGGCGCAACTTCAGTTGATCTGTTCGTAGATATTCGGGAGTTTCGCTAGAGCAGTCAAATATTAACTGCAATTGTTGCTCCATTGCCTGAAGTTGAAACATCTCTTCCAGATCGTTCAACAGGCTGCTTAATTGAAAGTCTGTTGGATTGATTGTAATCCGTCCCGCCTCTATTTTGGCTAAATCTAATATTTGATTGATCAGAGCGAGCAAGTGTTCTCCGCTGCGGTTGATAATGCGGATATTTTCCTGTTGTTCGCGAGTGAGGTTGGTAGAACGCTGCATCAATTGGGAGAATCCCAGAATTGCATTTAGCGGGGTGCGGAGTTCGTGGCTCATATTTGCCAGGAAAGTGCTTTTGGCAAGGTTGGCAGCTTCTGCGGCCCAGGCGGCTTGTTGAAGCTGTACAGCTTGCTTTTGAGTGGCTTCGAGCAATTGAGCTTGTTGTAAGGCGACTCCCAATTGAGTGCTAATTTGCAGCCCAATATTGATTTCTGCTTCGCGCCAAGTGCGGGGTGCAGAATTTTGATAGCTGGCGAGCAAACCCCAAAGTTGACTGCCACAAAATATGGGGAAAATAACGTAGGCTCTAGCTTGAAATTGTTTTAACAGTTCTATGTAACAATGACTCAATCCAGCGTTGTATATGTCTTCAATTATGCGGTAAGGAATGCCTCTAGCGTACATACCGCCTTGATTTTTTTGTAGATAGGTATCCAGCACTGGTGTACCGCCGGCTTGCATAGTTTTCACGGTACAGCGAGAGTCTTCGACGAGAGTGTTTGGCACATTACCATCGTCGGGTTGTTTCATCAAAGATATCCAGCCAGGAGCCATTGACTCGGCAACAAATTCCCCGCTCCAATCAGGATTAAAGCGATAGATACCGACACGATCGCATTTTAGGGTTTGTCGCAACTCAGAGGTTGTGGTTTTGAATATTGTGTCAATATCTAAGGATTGACGGATGCGCTCGATCGATCGGGCGATGGCTTGTTCTCCCTGGGCGCTTTCTCGCAAAGCTGACTCGGCTTGTTTGCGATCGCTAATATCCAAGACAGTGCCGAACAAACGGATCAACTGCCCTTTTTCATCATAAACAGGTTTCCCTCGGACTTCAATGTAACTAAGCGAGCCATCTCTTCGGATCAGCCGCAGATCAATTTCAAAGCTTTGCCCCGACATAGCTTGATCGCGCACCATTGTCAGATAGCGCGATCGATCTTCTGGATGAAAACGCTCGATTAATTGTTCGGTTGGCAGCGGTTTTTGAGTTGGATCGAGCTCATAAATGCGATAGAGTTCTTCACTCCAAGTGGTTTTTGCTGTGGCGATATCGTATTCCCAACTGCCAATACGGGCAATTTTTTGGGCTTCCAGCAGTCGGGCTTCGGCAAACTGGCGATCGCTAATGTCGCGCGCTACCCAAACCGCAGAGCTATCCGACAGCGGCGAAATTTTAGCAGCAAACCAAACTTCTTGGTTATTAATCCGCAGACTGTAATCAAAACTAATAGTTTGTTGGGTTTCCAATGCCTGTCGAACTTGAGCGAAATAAATCTCCTCGCTGGCATCCTGAAAAAATTGTTCGATGATGGAGTCGATCTGATTCGTATGATAGTTGTATTGAAAAATTCCCTTAGTTGGTATAATTTGGATGGTTTCTTCTTGGACATCAAAAATCAATACACTATCTGTAATCGACTCAAATATTTTCACAAATTGCTCAGTAGAAGTGTAAAGTTTTTGTTCAAGCAATTTGCGATCGGCAATTTCATATTGTAATAGTTCGTTAGCACCAGCTAAGGCGTAGCTACGTTCTGCCACTTCGGTTTCTAAAGTGCGATTGTAATCAGTTAATATTTTTTCAGATTGTTTGCGCTGTGCGATGTTATAAAAAGCATTGATGGCATAAATAATGTTTCCGCCTTCGTCAAAAATTGGTGTGGCGCGCACCTCAAAAGGAATAAATTTCCCATCTCGATGAAGTTCTACATCTTCAAGGAATACTGTTTCGCCACGCAGTGCTCGGAATGCGGGCAGCTCTTCAGTGGGATAAAGCTGGTTTTGGCGGTAGATTTGATAAACTTCTCCTGCTTCTTCTAAAGTCGCATCGGGAATAGTTGCTACGCCGAGCCAATGCTTGGCAGTTTCGTTCAAGTACACGACTTTACCGGAGGTATCGTGGATAGATACTCCCGTAGGTATGGCTTCGAGAAATTGCTTGAGTTGGCTCTCTCTTTGCGCTAAAGCTTCATTTAAAGATTTTTGGTCTGCAAAAGCCTGTTGCAGTTGCGCTGCCATAAAATTGAAGGAATTGGCGAGTTCTCCGACTTCATCCAAGCGTTTATTTTCTAAAGGTTGATCCCATTTTCCTTTGGCAACATTTTTGGCTGCCGTATTCAAACGCATAATTGGCTTTGTTACCCAACGGGAAGTCAACAATCCGATCGCGATCGCCAACGGCAGTGTACCGATCAATAACCACAATGTATTGCGCGTATTTGCTTGAATTGGAGCCATGAAATCAGACTCTGGCACCACCACCACAATCAACCAATCCAAGCCACGGAAATCTCGATAGGGAGTGACGCGGACAAACTGCCTATCGCCCTTGCTAGCCAAGGTAAATCGCTGAGTTGTTTGCAACGTGCGGAGGTTGCCAAATCGGTTGGCGAGTTGTCTAGCAATATCTCGCGTTTGGGCATTCTTACTGTTGATGGCTAGCAATGGCGTCGGTGGCTTTTTTGTTGGCGTCACCAAGGGTGTTTCTAGTGTGGATGTGGCAATCAGATTGCCCGATCGATCCATAATAAAAGTTTGTCCTGAAGCCGAGAATTGCAGCCTAGCCAGAAAGGTATTGATTGCCGAGAGTCCATCATTATCTGTGAGGCGATCGCTAATCCGTTCTTCTACTTGTTCGATTAGCTGGTGGCCTACATCTGCGACTGATTCCTGACTACTTTTGAAAGAAAGATAGCCCACTAGCCCGACGGCGCTGACTGTTTGCAAAACAAACGGAACAATCAGAACCGTTCGCAGCGGCAGCTTGCTGAAAAATTTGGCGGTTAGGCGGTTGAGGGGATAAAGGGGCATGGGTATGAACCAATTGCGCTGATAATCGTATTTTAACTGCTGTAGCGTGCCTTCCCGGCAATTGGCGCGCCCTAAAAACTGTGAAATTTTCCGCCCGGTTCAATATAGCCAACTACTAGCAAAGATTAGACGCGGATGCGAAAATTTGCTTCTGTCAGTTCTGTTTCTAGCTGTTGGGCATTTGATTCATTTTTACTTACATAAACTGTGATAACTTTTCTAATTTCTTTGTGTGTATCGGCAATCATGTCGTTAATGAAAAGCCAGCGGGGGCGGGTTTATGAGATTGTAGATTATGGGCAATTATTATTGGTCAACCCGCCCTTACAACATTTAACATTATACAAATCAGAATCAAACGGAAATGATCTTATACTAATTTTTTATGAGGCTGCATAGAATCTGATCCCCCCTAACCCCCCTTAATAAGGGGGGGACAAGATTCTTTTCAAAGTCAACCCCTACTCCCCTTCTTAAGGGGGATTTAGGGGGATCGAGATATGTGCAACTTCACCTTAAACTGGTATTACTCGTGCGATCGTCCGAACCCGATCGCCCTAATGCCCATTTGTTAACTTGGCTAAAACGGTGGCGAAGAGAGCAGGTTCGATCGGCTTTGTTAAGTGTTCGTTGTAACCAGTGGCGATCGCCCGATCGCGGCCTTCTTCGCTAGCATAAGCTGTCAGCGCCACGGCCGGCAAGCGCTTGATTTTGTCGGATTCGGACGATCGCACTTTGCGGATCAGCGAGTAGCCGTCCTCAACGGGCATACCGATATCGCTGACTAAAATATCCGGCGGCGACTGCTGCAAAATGTCGATCGCCTCTGCAGCCGAAGCAGCCGCAGTCCCAGTCGCCCCGCACTGTTCGAGCGCAACCATCAAAAACTGGCGGTTGTCGGGCTCGTCGTCAACTACCAACACCTTTAAACCAGTCAAAATACCCGGATGCCTTGGATTGGATTTCCTTTCTCCTCTCAAGTGCGGCTGCTTACTCCGAGGCTGTTTGAGTGGCAGTGTCACCGTAAATGTCGCACCCTGGTCTGGACCGGGACTTTCCGCAGTCACAGTACCCCCGTGGAGTTGCACCAAGTGCTCGACGATCGCCAATCCCAGTCCCAAACCGCTCTCAGCCTTAGTTTTAGAGGCGTCTGCTTGTCGGAAGCGATCGAACACGTAGGGCAGAAACTCAGCAGAAATGCCCTTTCCGGTATCGCTGACAGTAATTTGCACGTAATTGGGTGATGAGGAACCGCTAACAGCCACCGCAGACAAGCGCAGTTGCACATTTCCCCCCGAAGGCGTAAACTTCACGGCGTTAGTCAGCAAATTCCACACTACCTGCTGCAACCTCTGGGCGTCGCCCCACATCAAGCCGACTGCGGGGTCAAATTCTGACGAAATGGTGACAGACTTGGCCTCGGCTGCCGAACTAACTGAATTATGAGCCGCCTCGATCGTCCTTACCATGTAGAACCAGCCGGGTTTCAGGGCTAGCTTGCCTTGAATAATCCGGGAAACGTCGAGCAAATCTTCCACTAGCTGAATCTGCACCTTCGACTGACGTTCAATGGCTTCCAAACCCGAAGCTAATTTATCTTCGTTGTAGGGATGGGCGCGCAGGATCTGTGCCCACCCCTGAATCACATTTAAAGGCGTTCGCAATTCGTGGGAAAGAGAGTCTAGAAACTCGTCTTTCCGGCGGCTGATAGCTTCTGCTTCTGCCCGCGCGACTTGTTCGCGCTCAAGTAACTGAGCGCGTTGGGCCTCGACTTGCTTGCGATCGCTGATGTCGGCGGTGATCGACATACAGTTGATATTGCCGTTGCTGTCGCGGACTGGAGTTGCCCACAAACTGATGTCGATCGAGCTGCCGTCTTTCCTTTGGCGCTGGGTTTCCATGCCGGCGATCGCGTTTCCTTGGCGAATTCTTTTCAAGTTCGCTGTGAATTCCTCCCGCTTGTCTGCGGGAACGCAGGGCACAAATTGACCTACCGCTTCTGATTCATGCCAGCCAAAAATCTTCTCGGCTGCTGGGTTCCACATTTTCACAGTCCCGTCGTCGCAGTCCAAAACGGTAATTGCTAGGGGACAAGCCTGAATCAAGGCTTCTAAAGTTTGATGGATGTGCGATCGCGCTGCTTCTGCTTGTTTGCGATCGCTGATATCGACATTCACCCCGATCATCCGCAAAGGCAAACCCCGATCGTCGGGAAACACCTTAGCCCTGCAAGCAATCCAGCCCACGCTTTTGTCCGGGCGGCAGATGCGGAACTCAATGTTTAATTCCTCCCCGGACGCCCTCGCAGCCTTTACCTGCTTTTGAATAACAGCGCGCTCGTCTGGATGCACCATTTGGGCCCAACTTTCATAGCTGTCGATACCGCCTGCAGGCAGCCCGTACAAAGCCTCGAACTCCGGCGTACACGCGAGCTCGCCGGTTTGGACGTTCCATTCAAAAGTTCCGATTTTGCCTGCTTGCTGAGCGATTTGCAGCCGTTCTTGATTGTTTTTGAGTTCTGCTTCCACCCGCGAGATCTCGGTCAAGTCGATGAAGAATGCGACGATCGTCTCTGGTTCGCCGTTTTCCGGGCACAGAGTGGTTCCCCCCATCAGAAGCGGCACGCGGCTGCCATCTTTGCGGATGTACTCTTTCTTGAAAGGAGTTGCGACTCCCTTAGCCCGCAGTTCCCCGGCCGCCAGGGCGTCGAGGTGCAGGTATTCGGGGGGGGTCATTCTGTCCCACCGCATTTGACCCGAGAGCAAGTCTGAGCGGGTGTAGCCGACCATGTTGAGCAGGGATTGGTTGGCGTAGGCGATGCGGCCGCTAAAATCGCCGATCGCGACTCCGAAAATATTTGACTCGAACAGCCGCCGGAATATGCTTTCGCTTTGCTGTATTACTCGTTTTGCTTGTTTGCGATCGGTAATTTCGGCTACCACAGTGCTGACTCCCAGCAGTGTTCCTGATTCATCGCTCACGGGGTAAAAGCTGATTTGCCAATCCCGCAAGACTCCCGGCTGTTGCTTGGTTTCTGCCTTAATTTCCAAGTCGAGCACGGGGGTTTGCGTCGCCAGCACTTGGCGGTAAATCCGCTCTACCATATCGGCCATTTCGGGAATTACTTCTCTAACGGTGCGCCCGAGGTGCTCTCGGATCGATCGGCCGTTGATCGCAGCGAGGCATTCGTTGAGGCGGATGTAGCGCAAATTGGTATCGACAAAGCACAGCCCGACTGGTGTGGTTTTGTAAACTAAGTCGAGTTCTGCTAGTTGGCGGCGAATGCGTATTTCGTTTTCTCGAAGTTGGTTTTGGGCTTGTTTGCGATCGGTGATATCTAGTACGAAGAATGCTCCTTTGTCTTTGCATCCTGGGAAGTTTCCGCCGCCGACTAAAACTGGGAACCGCGTGCCGTCTTTGCGGAGATATTCTTTTTCAAAAGGTGCGCAACTTCCTGATGCTTCGACTTGCGCGATGGCGATGCGATCGAGTTCTAGATATTCCGGCGCCGTGAGTTCGAGCCAGCGGATCTGTCCCGAAACTAAGTCTTCCCTCGTATATCCGATCATTTCCAGCAAGGCGTCGTTAGCGTCCGTAACTTCGCCGCTGACATCCCAGAAACCGATGCCGATCATGTTAGATTCTACCACGCTGCGGAAGCGCATTTCGCTTTCTGTCAAAGCTAATTCGGTTTGTTTTGCTGCGGTAATATCTGTGATAATTAGGCCGACTCCGATTATTTCTCCCCTTTCATTTTTCACTGGGTAGTAGTTGGCTAGCCAGTAACCGAAATATCCCGGTTTTCCATCAGGTTCCCCGCTCATTTCTAAGTTTAAAACAGGCTGACCGGTTTCTAAAACTTGCTGAATTATCGGCGCAAATTTGGCTGCATGTTCTGGCAACAATTGGCGGAAGTCTTGGCCGAGATGCTGTTCTATCGGCAAACCGTTGAGTTCTGCTAATACTTGATTGATACGGATGAAGCGCATTTCGCGATCCATAAAGCAAATCGCTAGGGGAGATGCTTCTAACAGCGAGTCAATTAACGCAAAGGATTGCGATGTTTGAGATAGTGCTTGCTGCGCTTCTGCGTAGAGTCTGGCGTTGTCTAGGGCGATCGCCACGCGGTATGCTAGGTCTTCTAGCATTGCCATGTCTTCTGCACTGTAGCGGCGGCTAAACTTTGAGGTAAAGCAAGTGATGGAACCCATTACCCGCCCGCGAGCCTTCAGCGGTACGCAAACGTGAGAGCCGATATTGAGCGATCGCAATATTTCTATTTCTGCTGCATTTTCGCATCCTGCTGCTAAAATTTCCTCATCCACTTCGGCAATTAGTTCGGATGTTCCGGTGCGGATTACCAGCGGATAGCCGTTAGTAGCATTGTCGGCGATCGGACTGCGGATTCTCAAGTTATTCAGACTATCAACTATAGAGGCTTCTGCGTGAGCGGCAGCGACTCGACGCACTTTTGAGTCGGTTTCGGTCAAATGAATGCAGCACCCGTCGGCGATCGAATTTACTGCTAATTCTGCTACCTTTTGCAGCACCGTTTCCCCGTCAAACGCAGCAGCCAGCATTTTGCTGACTTCTGCTAAAAAGGCCGAGCGCTGTTGTTCTATTTCCGCTTGTTCCCTCGCTGTTTGCTCGATTGTTAACTGCAATCTTTGAGTTTCGGCAAGTTTTATTTCTGTGATATCGCGGGCGACAATTAAGGCTGATTCTGGTACGCCATTTTTGTCAAATTCTGGAACTACGCGGGATTGATAACTTCGGATGCCGTTGATTGAGAAAGCCTGAAATTCGATAATTTCTTCTTGACCTGTTTCTAACACTTTGTGCAGGGTTTCATCCCACATCTGGCACAGTTCCGGCGGCATTCCTATTTCTTGACTGGTTTTACCCAGGAAGAATGAAATTGGTTTTCCTTGGCTTCTTTCAACTGCTTGATTGACATAAATATAACGCAGCTCTTTGTCGGTGCGGATAATTACATCTGGCGTATTTTCTAGCAGCGTTCTCAGTTGCTGTTCGCTACTTGCCAAAGCTGCTTGCGCTTGTTGTCTTTCCGTGACATCTCTCACCGTGCCCACGTATCCGATGAGTTCGCCGGAGTCGGAGAACATCGGCGAGGAACAAACGTTAATCCAGCGCACAATCCCCTGTTGTGTTTGCAGGCGATACTCGATCGCATATTCCCCACCTTGCCGAGTATAATCTAGCCATCGGGTCAATACGCGATCGCAGTCTTCCGGGTGAATGCAATTCTCCCAACCGTCTCCTAAAAGTTCTGTCAAGCTTAAGCCGCAAATAGCCTGACAGCGTGGGTTTGCATAGGTGTAGCGCCCCTCAAAATCTGCCATAAAAATGCCGACCGGCGAACAGGAACTTAAACAGCGAAATCGTTCTTCTTGAGCTTGCAGCGCTTCTTTAGCTACTGTCAGTTCTGCTGTGCGCTGTTTGACGCGGCTTTCTAGGTTAGTGTAGGATAAAGCCAGGGCTATTTCTGCTTCTTGGCGATCGGTAATATCAATGCCCGTTGCTATCACATATTCTACCAAACCCTCGTCATCAAGCGTCACAGTATTCGACCAAGAAATGAAGCGCTTCGATCCGTTTTTAGTGCGCCAATAGTTTTGATATTCGCTGTTAAAATGTTCGACTTTGAGCTGGGTAAAAACTGTTTTAACAAGTTCTGTTTCTTCGGAAATTAAGAACAAATCCCAAACATATTTATTAACAACTTCTGCTGTCGAGTAGCCTGTAGTTTTTTCGCAAGCTTGGTTAAAGCGGACAATCCGTCCTTGGCTGTCGAGAACTACAATCAAGCAAGCCGTCGTGTCAATTACTTTTGAAATAATATTACGTTCTATTTCTAGTTCTTTTTGTGCAGACTTTAAGCCAGCATACCAAGCGATAACCATTGCCGCGGCCAAAAGTAAGATTGCAGGAGCTGCCTGGAAGGAAAACAGTAACAGAGTTGTCAGCAGTAAAGCCGTGCCGGCACTAAAAATAGCAATACTGTAAGATTTAATGGGTAAGGGCAAGACCTGAAACCGAGTCATTTTTGTTGACCTGTAGCGATGGCGCGATCGCACTATGTCTTATGTCGATGAAACAACCTTGTTAAAACTCAGTTAAAACTAAGTATTTATTTTTTCTATACAAAACCACATTTGTCGGCCCTGTGCCATCTTCCCAGAGACAGATTGGCTGCGGGATTGGTGCTGAATCAACTGCTATCATAGATCAAGGGACAAATGAGATTATCTAATTTCTGGGAGCAATAAGCGAGTGAATCACAAGCGGGCCAAAATTATCGGATTATTTTTCGCAGCCGCCACCCTCTTTGGATTCGTCGGTTACGCACTTCAAAATCCCAACTTAGGCAGCAGCTCAGCGATATCGATCGGCTTCCCCAATCTTACCATCGCGGCCGTCGGGGCGATCGACAACAAACGATCCCAAATCTATCTCAACGGAACTTGGCAATTTGTTCCCGCAGTTGGCAACCCCCAAAACCCCCCCGTCTCCCCAAATTGGGGTTCCATCTCGGTGCCTGGAGACTGGCAAAAAGAAAACAACGAATCCGTACCCGGAATCCTCACTCGCGGCAGCGGCAAAGATTGGGAAAACTTCAACAGTAAACAACTATCAAAAGCTTGGTATCAGAAAAATATAGACATTCCCGGCGACTGGACAAACCGCCGAATTTTTCTCGACTTAGCCAGAGTCAGCACCGATGCAGTCATCTTTGTCAACGGCATTAACTGCGGTCAAATCCCCTGGCCCTACGGCACTATTGAAATTACCAAAGCAGCCAAACCCGGTCAAAACACCCTATCTATTTTAGTGGTGGCAGTATCCGATGAAAAGGAAAAAGCCGTCATCATGGGCCCCACAGAAATCTACACAGAAAAATCCAACTTGCAATCGCGGGGAATCATCGGTGAAGTACGGCTTCTGAGCCTTCCCCCAGGCCCGCTGATTAGCGACGTATTCGTCCAAACTTCCACCCGAAAAAAGCAAGTTAAATTAGATGTAGAACTCAAAGACGTTGCCCAAAACGGTAAAGTAGAAATAATCGCGCAAATGCTCGACGAAAAAGGCAAAGTAGAACAAAAATTTACAGGCACTGCCAACGTTCAAGCTAAACCCATTCAAACGTTACAAGTTCAGTGGAATTGGCCAAATCCCCGTCTTTGGGATGTCGGGCAACCAAACCTTTACACCCTGCAATTAGAAGTAAAAGGCAGCGGCATTGACACGCAATACGACCAACCTTTTGGCTTCCGCGAATTTTGGATAGAAGGGCGCAAATTTTTCTTAAACGGAACAGAATTTCGGCTGCGACCAAACTTGCACTTCGATTCTTGGCAAGGCGGGATACTAGAAGTTTCTGACAGGCTAATTGACAGCTATGTAAAAGCCGGTTTTAACATAACAGAAATGTGGCCTTGGAATCACGACGAACGGGGTAGATGGCACTTCCGAGAGTTATTTTCCGAAAGAGCAGACCTCAAAGGTTTTCCCATTATGGCTCCCGCTTTAGACATTAGTCCTATCGCTTGGAACGGCAAGTGGAAGAACCCCCTGTGGAACAACCGCTGGAAAGACCGAATGGTAACTGAAATGCGCCGCTACCGCAATCATCCATCAGTATTAATGTGGGCGACAAGTCCTAATTTTTTCGGCAATGCTGACGACCTAAATCCCCGTCGCATCGGCAAAAGCAAAGTAGAAGGAACTCTCAGTCCCCCGGACAACCAGCGTTTGCGGGTCAACACTCCCCTAGGAAATGACGCTATAGCTGCGATTAAATCGGCTGACCCAACCAGACCTGTGATGGTACACCAAGGCGCACACTTCGGCGATGTTTACGCACTCAATTCTTATTTAAATATCATTCCCTTGCAAGAACGGGAAGAGTGGATTTCTGAGTGGAGCAAAACCGGGGAAATGCCCTACATGGCAGTCGAGTTTGGGACTCCTCTGCACGCAACGATGATGCGGAACCGCAAAGGTTTTGGTCAGGTGATTCTCAGCGAACCTTGGATGACTGAGTTTGCGGCAATTTATTTTGGCAAGCAGGCTTACGAGTTGGAAACGACGGCTTATAAATCTAAAATTCGCGAGCAATTTGTCAAGGGCCAGGAGTATCAAAGCTGGCATTTAAAAAAAGAGTTGGATTTTGCCCCAGCTTTTCAAAAGTTGCAGGAGTTATTCAGTACAAATACTTGGCGGAGTTGGCGAACTTTTGGAATGTCTGGGGGGATGATTCCTTGGAATGACGGGCACGGTTGGGAAGTTTCCGATGCGGGCAGAAAAAAGGTGGATATTGGGGCATTTCAACCTGGTCGGCGGGGAGTTTATTTGAAGCAAGTCTCGAATAATCTTTTGAATTATTTGCAACCCGAAGCTTACACTGTTCATCCTGGGGGCGAGGCAATTATGAAGAATAATAGCTCGACTTTGGCGTGGATTGCTGGTGCTAGCCCGGTTTTTACTGCGAAAGATCACAATTTGTTTGTGGGCGGAAAACTGGCAAAGCAAGTAGTGTTAATTAACGATACGCGGGCGACGCAAGAATTTTCGTTTAATTGGCGGGTTTTGGTGGGGGGGAAAGAAGTTAAAAAAGGCGATGGAAAAGGAAAAATTGCTCCGGCAGGAACGCTGTTTTTCCCAATAGACGTAAATTTGCCAAATACCATTTCTAGCAAGGCTGACGGCGAAATTCGCTTGACTGCACGGGTGGGGGAGCGATCGCATTCTGATACATTTGCTTTCCGCGTTTTTCCCAAACAATCCAACATCAAAGATTCGGTGACAATCTTCGATCCAGCGGGCAAAACATCGGCCATGTTAAAACAGTTAGGTCATCAGCTTGTACCGTGGAATGGTTCGCAAGTTTCATCGCTATTAATTATCGGTAGGGAAGCATTTTCTAGCGGGGAAAATTTGCCGGGAAGTTTAGAAAGTTTTGTGCGAAACGGCGGCAAAGCAATTGTGTTTCCTCAGCGCAGGGAATGGCTGAAAAATACGGGTTTCCGAGTTGCTGTCCACGTCAGCCGCCGCGCTTATCCAGTTGACAGCAACCATCCGGCAATTAGCAGTTTAGACAGTGAAGATTTGCGGGATTGGGCGGGGGAAAGCACGCTGGTTGAAGCTTATCCAAATACGCTCCAAACTGGCCCTAATTTGAGTCCGGCAAATAAACCTTGGTACGGCTGGCGTTGGGGAAATCGCGGCGGTGTCAGTAGCGCTTCTATTGAGAAACCGCACCGCAGCAGTTGGCGCCCAATTTTGGAATCTGAGTTTGATTTAGCTTATTCGCCGCTGATGGAATTGGATTACGGAAAAGGGCGACTGATTTTAAACGAGTTGGATTTGGAAGACCATTATTCTGTAGATGCTGGGGCGGCGCAGTTAGTGCAACAAATTGTGAGTTACGGGATGAATTCTCCGGTACTTGGAAAGCCGGATAAAGTGGTTTTAATTGGGGGAGATGAAGATGCCCAAAAGTTGGACAGTTTGGGGGTAATTTATCAGCGGGCTAGTTCGCTTTCTAATGATGCAGGTTTGGTCATTGTGGGGAGAGAAGCGAATCTGAAAGATACAGATTTGCGCGGTTATTTGAATGCTGGCGGGAAGGCGTTTTTCTTGCCGCGTGAAGTGCCGGCTGCGGGTTTGGGCGTGGGTTTGCAGCAAGCGCAGGATTTTGGAGGTTCGCTGGCGGTTCCGAGTTGGGATGAGGTGAAGGGGGTTAGCGCCTCAGATTTGCGATCGCGCTCTTTTTATGATACTTGGTTGATTAAGTCTGGGGGAGAAATCGGTGCTGACGGTTTGTTAAGTCGAGTAAAAGTTGGCAAGGGTGTGGCGATTTTTTCTCAGATTGAACCTGACAGTTTGAATGCTGATACTAAGACTTATTTGCGTTTTACTCGCTGGCGGCAAACCAGGGCAAATGCTCAGATTTTGGCTAATTTAGGGGCGAGTTTTAAGGCGGATGAATCTGTGTTTAACGGTTCGAGTCGGGAGTTTTATCACTGGGATTACAGAACGGATTTTGAGAATGGGGACGATCCTTATCGGTATTATCGATGGTAGGTGTTACCACTCTATTTTTACCGGATAGTTGGCTAGTATCGAATCGCCACTCACCAGCACAGCGTTTTCTACAATCGCTTGAGAAATCAACAGGCGATCGAACGGATCTTTGTGATGGTTGGGTAGGCTATCCAAGGTGAAAAGATGAGTTAAATTAATAGGTAACACTTCTATATTATTAGTCTGTTGCTGACTTTCTATAAGTTCTGGTAAAGGCAGATTGAGACTCAGCTTCCCCAGTTGGAGCTTGATTTGCATTTCCCAAATGCTGCCAATGCTTAAAAGCAAGATATTTTCTGGGTTTTGGCACAATGCCAAAGCCTGTGCTGAAAGCTTTTGGGGGGAACTATCCCATCAAATGAATGTATGAGTATCCAGCAGTAATTTCATAGATTCCCTGTCCAAAATTCGTCTGGTAACGGTTCATCAAAATCATTACTTGTCCAGATTGCTCCTGCGTGTAATCCTGCTGTACGCTGCTTAGTTGGGGATGCGATCGGCGCTAAACGGACAAGGGGAATTCCACCTTCTGTGAGAACAACCTCTATGCCTTTAAGTGCTAGAGATAATAACTCTTTCAAATTTGTCTGTGCTTCTTGCACGTCTACTGTTTTTGTCACCATTGCAGTTATCCAAGCTAGGGATTAAAAGTGCGATCGAACAGAGGTTAGCAATTTCAAGCTTAAATTGCTGATTTTATTATACTGTTAAATATCAAAGGTCAAAGTGACGGCGGAAGCGGGGGTCTAGTTTGTCGGTTTTCTTTTGGTTGCAAGTGCTGCAGAGGGTTTGCAAGTTGCTGATGTCGTTGCTGCCGCCGCGCGCTAGGGGGATGATATGATCGATCGTCAGTTGGGTTTCTAGTTTTGTTTGGCCGCAGCTTTGGCACTGGTATTTATTGCGAGTAAATACATATTTTCTGACTTCTGGGGGAATCGGGATTCTAGGGGTTTTAGACATGATGATTTTTAACCGCAGATGAACGCGAATTAACGCCGATGTTTGATGGATTAGCTGGGTGAGTTTTCTTGATTGAGAAGTTGGCGACGCAAATCATCGAGGGGGGATTCGGGTTTGCTAGTTTCTGATTCGTTGTTTTCTGGTGTTTCTTCAACGTCTGGTTCGTCTGGGCAAAATTCTATAGTGACATTGAGTTTGAGCTTCATCTTTCCTTTCTTCCAGCCCTGAGCACCCACTCTGAGAATTTCACAATCTATACCTTCACCAAACCAGTTCTCATAAGCATTAGGTTGTTGGTCAGTATTTAAACCTACATAAATGTAGAGTTTTTGTTGATTCAACAACTGAGTGAGTTTCTCTCCTAACCCATATTCAGGCAAAACTCCATTTACTGTTTCCTTGAGTTTTTCTACTTTAAGCATTGCGTTACCGAAAGATAAAGCATCCTCATTACCGCAGTTGTGAAAATCAAATTTATCTTCCATATTCTTGCCCCTCCTCGCTTTAGCCCTATTTAATCTACTACTCTTTCTAATCCCAAACCTACCATCAAACAGCGATCAACGTAGTTTATGGCCTCATTTGAAAGGGAACCCAGTTTCCGGGTAATCATTGACTTGTTGAGAGTAAAAATAGATTCGCACCTAACTACCGACTCAACTCTAATACCAGCTAATACAATTTCATCTCCTGTTATCAAATATTGAGTGGTAGTCAAAGGGCGAGTTGTCTTAGAAGTACAAGGTACAACCATCACATCGTCAAGAATTTGGTTGAGATTATCTGCCGAAATTATCACAGCCGGACGCAGTTTAAACTGTGTTAGCTGAGTAGAAGGCATTGGCACTTGAGCCAACACTACATCACCGCGTCGTAAGTTCATCGGCAAATATTTCGTCATAAATGTCATTTTCCGCACTCAGCCAATCTTGATAAGCTTGGGATAAAAGCATCGGCTGAATAGGTTCTTTTCCACTTTTCAAGAAGAGGGCTAGGTTCAGAAGTGTTGCTAACTTATCCTCGGAAAGTTGCTCGATTATTGTTAGAAGTTTTTGGCGAATGTTCATAGGATTAAAGTCGCTCTTTGTTGGCTATTATAGCACAATAAACACAAGAAAGAAACCAGGTGAATATAATTCACCCGGATTTCCAATTATTCACCATCCACCGAAACGCTATCATTTTGTCCAATTACAGGCAACAAATGCTCGTGCAACTTCATCGCCTGCAAACAACTATTAATCCCAGAAACTGCCCGATCGTACTCTTGAATCTTCTGCTCGTTTTCAGCTTGCCGCCGCAGATTGCCAGCAATCTTTTCCTCCGCTTCCTGTGCCAAAGTTTGCTCCAAATAATCGCGGGCTTGACTGTATTTCTGCAAAATATCATCAGCTTGCTTTTGGGCCAGGGGCAACAAATGCTCTTTCAGGGTTTGGTTGACAGTTTGACGGAAAGTTTGCCGAATAGTTCTAGATACTTTCGGCTCAAAATCTAGCCGCAATAATTGCCGAATTGCAGGTTGGGCATCCACCATGTTTTCGCAGTCATAACCTTGAGAAGTTTGCTGCAATGTTTCCCGGAATTGATAAATCGAAAATGTGCCTTCGTCGTAAAAACGGGGACTTTCTCGCACGTAGCGATCGCACTCAACGCCCGCTGCATTTACCAAAGCATCCGAAACCCGCTTTGACAACTCCTCTAACTCCTGTTCAATTCCCCCATCGTTCCCCAACAACCGATAAAGTAATCGATAGTATTCAGACTTGCGAACGCTATCTTTCAAATACTGGAAATAATTATCAACCAGTGACTTAGTAGCCTCTACTAAAATATCTTCCAACTGATTCGCTAAATAATAAAGCGCTTCAACTAAAACAGCAATTAAAGGTGCTGTGGCATTGCGGGGATGATTCCGCAAAGTGCGTCCGTAAGCCGCCTCAACAGAAAATCCGTCTAACAATTCATCCAAGCGGCGGATCATCCGAGATTGCAGTTGCCGAAAGTCTATATCGAAAATATCGCATCTGTTCATAATCATTTCATTGACTTCTTCGGCGATATGTTCCCGAAAATCCTGTCCGACTTGCTGCAATTCTTGATTTAGCCGCAAAAGTTCCTGTGCTTTCATTGCTTCAATTTCGCGGGGCTGGCTGTCCAAATTCCGCTGAATTGTTTGGTAATGTTTCCGCAGTTGAATGCACAAATCTTCTAAATCGTCAGCGAGATTTTTGAACAGTTGCGGGCGTTTTTCTTCGGTGAGGTAGCGGGTGATGGCTGTGCGAAAATCTTCGATGCCGCTATCTTGAATTAATTGAGAAATTAATGGTTGTCCTTGCTCTGCAAGAATTCGCACGTAGTTTTCATTGGGTGTTTCGTAGCTGTTCACTGAAATCCGAAATTTGCTGGGAGAAAGTTTGCCGGAATTCGCACAGTAACGGTTAAATTCACTAACAAATTGCGGAGTTTCTTCACTATTACCGAGCAATTCTGAATCTAATTTATCATCAGCAGAAACTCCCCCTTGACTGGTGGCAAATATTGTATTTAAACCAAAGCGATCGCGCCCTGTGGTTCCTCGAATCAAACTCCCGTAAAATCCCAACAATCCGCTAGTTTTATAAACTCTCGCAGTATCGCGAAAGTCAGAATTAATCAGATTTTCTAAGCGCTGTCGCAGTTGCGTGTTGTACCAAGTTTCGTCAATGCGGTTGAAAATGTAAAATAGTCGATCGCGAATTCCCGGATTTCCCCGTGTCTTTTCCATCAACTCGGTTTCCTCCGTCGTCATTTCCCCAGACGAAGCCGCTTTCAAAACGCACACAACCGCCGAAGTATCCGGGCTTTCAATCTTATCATAAGTCAATTCTGCATCCCGCTGCACCGGCGCATCAATTCCCGGCGTATCGATAATAATATTGCCATCTTCCAGCAGCGGATGATAACAGTAATATTCCACTCGCTTGAGTACAGCACTGTTACTACCGCGACGGGCATAACTAGCAGCTTCTTTGAGATTGGAAAAGTTAAACTGTTCCATCGAGTAGGTAGCGTTTTCGAGAGTTTGGATGCGATCGCGATTTGCCTCAAAACCTTCCAACAGCAGCATCAAAGCCTTAGCTTTTTTGGCTACCTCGGATTTATTTTCGCCGCCTTCCGTTTCAATAATTATGTTACATCCCTGAGACAACAGCGACACTACATCTGTTTGATTAATATTAATTTCAGTAGCTAAACCTAGCTGATGGCAAAGCACAGCAGCTTGCTGGCCAATCTCAAACTCGCTCAAAAAAGTGAGGACAACGCGCTCTTTTTCCGGCTCAGCAAAGGCGATATAACATTCCGTACCTGTCGCGTGTCCTTCAGCACTGTAGAGCAATTCTCGCTCCAACAAAGCATTAATTAACATAGATTTTCCCGCACTGAAAGCGCCAGCAAACACAATTTCAAACTCAGGAGAAATTGCCTTTTTCAGAGAAGCTTGTACCGCCGTGATATCTTGTTGTCGCAAAGACGATTCCTGACGCAGCAGTTGCAGTAAAGAATCAACTTGCTCTTGCAGATTGTTGCATTGAGGGGGCATTTGAGTCATCGCGGCAGACTGCTCCTGATTGTGGGAAAATTACCTTATTGTTAATTCTCTGCTAGTTCAGGAATAATCACAACAGTAATTTTACTTATGCAATCCAGGATAGCTGAAAGTGCGATCCTCTTCGAGGGCTGCGCTAACGGCTATTCTGCGAGGAAATCTTGTGTTTGCAGCCAAGCTGTTAAATCTGATATGTCGTTAAAATTTAACAAGGCTTCTCCTAAGTTTTCCAATTGGTCGATCGACAATTCCCCGATTTGAGTTTGAACTTCGGGAGTGACAGCACCTACACGACGTTCCAATAGACGAATAATCAGTGCTATTTGTCCTGTTTTGATTCCTTCTTCTCTGCCTTCTTTTCTGCCTTTTTCTGTTCCGACTCGTACTGCTTTAGAGATTGCACCTCGCCGATCTTGGATATAAACTTCCTGTCTTTCCAAATCCTCTAACTCATCACGATTTAAATTAGCTTTACTTGCTATTGCAAAGGCTTTGTTAATTTCTGGCACAGCTTCCATTGTCTCAGGTACTGCATTTAAATCTCTAGCTGTTTTGAGGAAATAAAGCCACTTGTCGGTCAAGGTTTCTAACTCGTTAAGACCTTTTTTGAACTTAGGCAACTCGACAAATACCAATTCAATATCGTAACTCAGATAGTCACTCAAGAACTCTCTTTCCTTAAGAACAAACCGCGAAATTACTTTACTGAAATCCTCGAACATTTCAAAATCAGTAATTGTCAAGGCAATCACTGGATTCAACAGTACATATTGTTCGGCTGTTTCTGATTGCGTGGAATAAGCTTTAGCTGCATTGTACAAAATCCGCTTTTCAAAAGCCTCTACGTTCAAAACCTGCATCTCGATAATTACTGATGTGCCGTCATTTAACTTAGCTTTCACATCTAAGTAAGTCTCCTTGAGACCTCGAATTCGCGGAGCTGAATAAGGATCGAAAATTTGTAAACTTTCTATGGTGGGCTGACTGTCATACAGCAAGGCATTCAAAAAACTAATGAGAATGTCTTTGCTATTTTCAGAACCGAAGATTTTTTTGAAGGCAAAATCAGTCTTAGGATTGATGAATGTGAACATATAGGTAATGGGTTATGTTTGATAGCTCCGGCGTAATGTTTAACTGGTTCCCTGGCTCTGCCTGGGAATCAATTTCTAGAGGCTCTGCCTCGCTCTTCTATGAGGAAAGTTGGAGGCAGAGCCTCTGGATATGCGTTACCAGGCACAGCCTAATAACGAGTTAATTGGCAATTAACCATTGACATCAACTCTATTATACAGACAAATCCTGGCGTGGTTTAAAAGACTCAACCTCTCGCAACTTCAGGTACAATTCTCTTTCTTCGTCACTAATTTCCTTGGGAATTAACACCTGAATTTCTACCAATTGATCGCCCCGATCGCCATTTCCCGTCGGATAGCCCTTGTTAGCGAGCCGCAACCGCTTTCCAGACGTTACTCCCGGTGGCAATTTCATTTTCACCCTACCATCCAGCGTCGGTACTTCCACATCTCCACCCAACACCGCTTCGCTGGGAGTCAGCGGCAATTCGCAGCAAATATCCGACATTTCCAATCGAAAAAATGGATGGGGAGAAACTGTGATTTTCAAATATAAATCCCCGCCGCCCATACCTTGATTTCGCAAGCGAATCCTCTGGCCTGATACCATAGCAGGAGGCAGAGTCACCTCGATCGCTCGCCCATCTTCTAAACGAATTCGCTCGGTACCACCCGAATAAGCCCTTTCCAAAGGCAGAGTTAGCCTGGCCTCAATGTCTCTTCTGGGTTCGCGATCGACTGTTTCCCGTCGCATTTCGCGATCAACTGCTTCCCGTCGCATTTCGCGATCGTCCACATCCCTTCTGGTTTCGCGATCGACTATATCCCGTCGCATTTCCCTATCAACTGCTTCCCGTCGCATTTCGCGATCGACTGTTTCTCGTCGCATTTCGCGATCGTCCACATCCCTTCTATCTTCCCTAGAATTAGCTACATAACTCGTTCTTTTAGAAGCTGTACTCCACGGTTCATAGGAGGCTGCTCGCGGTGCATCATTGGCGGTCGCCATCCTCACTTCCCGGCGCCTTCCGAGCACTTGATCGAGAAATTTATTAAAATCCGAGTAATCGCTAAAATCGACCTCTTCGGCCGGTTTTTTGCGGGTAGCTTTACCGTTTCCCCAAGTTTTGAAATTGGGAAGTCGCACCCCTTGCTTGCCTTGAAATCCCTTTTGTTTCCAGAATTTACTAAACTGATCGTATTGAGCTCGCTTGTCAATATCGGAAAGAATATCGTAAGCTTCATTAATATCCTTAAACCTATCTTCAGCAGATTTATCCCCCGGATTTACGTCAGGGTGCAACTGTCTGGCTAGCCGTCGATAGGCTTTCTTAATCTCATCAGCCGTGGCCTCTTTGGGCACTCCCAAAATTAGATAGTAATTGCGAAAATTCTGCATAGTTAGTCATTAGTCATTAGTTATTAGTCATTAGTTATTAATTATTAGTCATTAGTCATTAGTCATGCTGCTTCCCTGCTTCAAGCTAGGGACTAATGACTAGGGACTAATGACTAACCACTAATTACAACCAATCGTCGTCATCATCCCAATCGTCGCTTTGATTCTGATAAGGGCGAGTGGGGCGATTAGCACTGCTTCTACGATCGCCCATACGATCGCCCATACGATCACCCATACGATCACCCATACGATCGCCGGTGCGATCATAGGGGCGATCATAGGGGCGATCGGGAATTGGATCGACAGTCGATCGCCTGTACGGTTTAGCATTGGTATAATAGCTGCTGTCATCGCTGCGCCGCTTGGTACTGTCGCCCGTAAAAGTCCGCTTCACAGACTCAAAGAAATCGTCATCATCGTCATCCATCGCAAACGCGGAAACTTCCCGGCTCAAATCGTAAAGAGCATCTTGCAAATCCGAACCAACTTGGTCAACTCCCCGTTCATCATTGCGTTCCAAACTGTCTCGCAATTCCCGAATTAAAGTTTCAATTCGCTGGCGACTTCTTTGAGCAAACTGCATTCCGCGATCAAGCGCCACCTCTCGCAACTGCCGCTCCGCTTGATAAGCTAAAGCTTCAGCGCGATTGCGTTTTTCTACTCTTTCCCGCTGCAACTTATCAGCTTGAGCAAACTGTTCCGCATCGCGAATCATTTGATTCACTTCCTGCTGACTCAGCGTCGAAGCACCTTGCACAGTAATGCTTTGTTCCCGGCCGGTAGTTTTGTCCAAAGCAGTCACCAACAGCATCCCGTTAGCATCAATATCAAAAGCTACTTGCACCTGCGGAATCCCTCGTGGCGCCGGCGGAATTCCAGTTAGTTTAAACCGTCCCAAAGACTTATTATCTCTGCCTAATTCCCGTTCCCCTTGGATTATGTGAATTTCTACCACAGTTTGGTTGTTTTCAGCCGTGGAAAAAATGTCCGATCGCCTGACTGGAATAGTAGTATTCCGAGGAATCAGTTTTTTCATCACCCCGCCGATAGTTTCCAAACCCAGTGACAGCGGCGTCACGTCCAACAGCAGCACATCGCGGACATCGCCACCCAAAATACCCGCTTGAATGGCCGCACCCACCGCCACAACTTCATCGGGATTCACATTTTGATTAGGCTCTCTATCAATCAAGTTGCGAACAACTTCCTGCACCAAAGGAATGCGAGTCGAACCGCCGACCAACACAACTTCATCAATGCGAGAAGGACTCAAACTTGCATCAGCCAAAGCTTGTTTGACTGGCCGCCGTAGCCGCTGCACCAAATCTGTACACAGCCCCTCAAATTGACCGCGAGTCAGCCGCGTTTCCAGATGCAACGGCCCATCTTCATTCGCATCGATAAACGGCAAATTAATCTCGGTGACACCGACTCCCGACAGCTCAATCTTGGCTTTTTCTGCCGCTTCGATCAAGCGCTGCAAAGCTTGTCGGTTGCGACGCAAATCAATTCCTTCTTTTTCTAAGAATTGTTCTGCCAACCAATCCACAATTTTGGAGTCAAAATCATTGCCACCTAATTGAGTGTCGCCGCTAGTTGCTTTAACTTCAAATACTCCGTCTCCCACGTCTAAAATCGACACATCAAAAGTACCGCCGCCCAAATCAAACACTAAAATTGTTTGACTTTCTCGCCTGTCCAAACCGTAAGCCAAAGAAGCCGCTGTCGGCTCATTTAAAATCCGCTTGACATCAAGTCCGGCAATTCGTCCAGCATCCCGCGTCGCCTGTCGCTGCGAGTCGTTGAAATAAGCGGGAACAGTAATTACAGCCCCCGTCACCTCTTGTCCCAGATAGCGGCTGGCTTCATCGGCCAGTTTCCGCAAAACCATCGCCGAAATTTCCTCTGGGGCAAAATCTTTTTTCAGGCGGGGACACTTGACTTTGATGTTCCCGTTGTCGTCGCGGCGAGTTGTGTAAGGGACGCGCTTCGATTCAGGAGTCAGTTCGGTATATTTGCGTCCGATGTACCGCTTGACGGCGTAAAACGTGTTTTGCGGGTTGAGAACAGTTTGGCGTCTGGCCATCTGTCCGACAAGGCGTTCTCCTTCCTTTGTGAAAGCGACTACCGAGGGAGTTGTCCGCATCCCTTCTGCATTGGCAATCACAACCGGTTTGCCGCCTTCCATGACGGCTACTACTGAGTTTGTTGTTCCGAGGTCAATGCCAACTACTTTACCCATGCGTCAGTTATCTCCTGTGGCGTTGTGTGTAGCTTTTTCAATATAAGCGTTAAGTATGATTGCATTTATTGTACCGCGTCGAGAAGCGGGGGCTGCGGGGGGATTGCCTCACCTGCGGCTGAGGCTCGGGTTGGCTGGGTACGATCGCGCTTTTTTCGATCGCGCCCAGCGCAGCAACTGAGGAGCGAATTGATTAGAGTTGAGAGCAAATTAAGGAATTAATTATAATGACCAATATCAAAGAAATATTAAAATCCGTTCAATTTGTGGTTGATGCTAACGGTAAAAAAAAAGCCGCACAGTTGAGCATATCGGCTTGGGAAGCTTTGATCGACTGGAGCGAAGATCGGGAAGACGAACAGATTTTCTTGCACGGCGATGGCGCAATTACAAAAATGCGACATTCCAGAAAAAGCGGGTTGGCTTGATTGGGAAACCGTTAAAGATGAAGGGGATGAAGATTGAGGTTATTATCAGTAGAATAAGCGTTGATACAAAAATCATACAGAGGAAGAGCCGTGGACATACTACCTACCTTTATCACCCATTACTATTGGGGCAAGCATGAGATGCTAAAAAATTTGTGTAATCTTCCTCTGAATGAAGCTGAAATTATTATTGCCAATCTTAGAAGCAGTGGAAAACGTGTGTGGCTCCACTCAGGCTACCTCAAGGATCGGCATCGCGTAGAGGAATGGCTCTATCACGAGTTTGAGAACAAGGGAAAAAAGCCCCGCCTCCGTCACCCACTGTACTTTGTTCTTGGTGAGAATGATGATTTTTTTAGCAAGAATGGTTTCTTCAGTAATAAAGAGCCTGCAAAACTTCAGCTTCCTCTGGCTATTTTTACCAGCGATACGATTTCTTTTACCTATCCTGACAGCATGACTAGCCTTAATCTAGTGAGTCCTCCCCCACCAGATACCTATGAGCTTAGACCTCGCGAGGATGGTCAAATGCCGACATTGGAGGAAATTGATGAAGAGATGAGAAGGTTTGCAGAATCGTACCGCAAGCCTCAACACGGTCAAGTGTTTACGTTGTCAGAAATTGCAGACGTGGTGAAAAGGTATGGAATGCCAGGAACAAAATGGCAGTCCGAGCCGCAATGGAGGATCGATCGCTATATTGAGGCTCAAGTCTGGGATGAGCGCCCTATATGGGAGTTTCTATCCACAAACACGTTAGACTGCAACGATTACAGCAAGCAGCTTTAGCGCAAGGACTGCGATTGCAGGCGGAACTAAAACATAGGGAACCTGCGGCTGAGATTTTAGCAATGGCAGAAGCGGTTCAAGCAGATTTGATTGTGGTGGTCTCAACTATAATTAAGTTATACCTATTATCAAAGTAGAGGTAGCCTGAATGACAGGATTAGAAGTATTGCAGTCAGTTAACTTTCTCAATCTAAAAGGCAAACAAGTTGCTGTCTTAGATGTCGAAACTTGGCAAGCACTTATCGAATGGTTAGAGACTTTAGAAGATGGGCAAATTGCCAAAAAAGCATTAAATGAGTTAAAAGCTGCTGGTGGAAACCGCCAGCGTGCCGGTTGGTTGAAATGGGATGATGTGGAATCGGAGCTAGAGTGAGTAATTACACAGTTTACATTAGATATCAAAATTAAAAGTGCGATCGCCCTCGCTCGCCAAAACACCTACAATCCAAATAAAACCATGAAATTCACCCTAGATATAGAAAACAACTCTACAGGCTGGCCAGACCACACTCAGCTACCCGAATCAGACGGTACTTTTGTGAAAAATTTCCAAGAACATCCCCAAAGCATTCTGTTAACCGATTCAATTACTCCCGTCTTCCAAAGCATTCATCCAGATGGTAACTATTGTATCGGTGTTTGCAAGATTGCTCCAGATTTAAAGCATTAAGAGCAATTCGTCGTAGCAAGGCTAAGTTTTGTGGCCCATGACCAGTACGGACGCGACAAGCATCTTCATTCCAGGTGACATCTAAAGTCCAATGCAGACCATTTTCAATACCCCAATGTAGACGGATAGCTTGCCCCAATTTATGAGCATTACATGACAAACTCGTTAAATAAAACTGAACTTCATGGGTAGTTTTATTCCAAAGATGTCTGACCCGGACTACCATGACAACACATTGAAGACCAACCCAATCTTTTTGGTTATGTAAAGTTGGTAATTGAGAAATAGGAACACACCAACAGGAGCGTTTTTCAGTCCGATGGTGACGCGAACTCTACTCGTTGGTCATAACTATGGATAATACCTTCAAACCCTTGAGACAATTGTTGCTCAAACCAATCTTTTACTTGTCCGTGAAGTGTAGGATGATTAGCTTTAAGGGCTAAAACGTAATCAGCTGTGTTCATAAAAAATTTGAGAGGCAATGGCTGTTTGCGTACCCATTGCATCAATCGTAATCATACATCCCGCCATATCTAATAACTCTAATAACGCAGGAATTGCAGTAATTTCATTAGATTTATCTGCTACCAATACTAGTTATAAAACAAGACGATCTTGACTCGACCAAGCCCTCACTAGATGTAAAGCTGATTTCCCCTCCTCTCTATCGTATGAGCCTTTGATAGTCTTACCATCAATGGGAATTACCGGAGCCCCTACTACCTCAACTATCGATTCAATCCAACGTCGAAAGCATTGCTCAAATACTTTGGGATTAATGCGTTCAATCGACGAGTCGAAATGTATCTGCACTTGGGATACCTCCTGGTAAAGCTAAAAACTGCTCCAACCATTCACATTTACTTAATCCATAATTTTCCATGTCTTCCCATCCATTACCTCCTGCAATTACTGCCAATATTCCAACGCTCAAAATATCTGTTAATGTATGGACACGCGTTCTTTCTACACGAGGGTCTTTGATATCACCAAATACTAATGCCATTTTTTCTGTCAGTGCAGTCGCCTGAGCTATACTCAACCTTTTTGAGCTTTTAATCCTGTGTTTTCGAGATTTGAAACCTGATGCCATAAGACTGACCTGTTAAGTAAGATAGATACTTTTTTCTTACAAGCATACTACATAACATCTTTGATACTCAAATTGTCTCTATCAATCTACAAGTGGGTTCAATAATCTGTATTTTTAAATACAAAATTAGATGCGCTTACCCTGGGACTATATCCTTGAAGCTGTATTAAGTGCAGGTTCATAGTGAATTGATATTAGTGCGACTCGTCGAGGGGAAAGAGCGGTATATTCTGTTGTTTTCCACTGATGTTAATCTGAGCGCCAGCGATATCTTGGCTTATTATCGCGCTCGATTTGAGATTGAGTTTATCTTTCGTGATGCCAGACAATATACCGGAATGGTCGATAGCCAATCTCGCAATCTGGATGCTCTGGATGCCCAGGTCAATGGTAGTTTGACAGCCCTAAATTTAGCCAAAGTCACCTTGAGACAAGAGGCTACCGTCACAGCTCAACCGACACCAGAGGTTATTTCATTTTCTATAGCGTCGTTCAAACCAAAAGCTTTAAATGAGCATTTACTAGAACTATTTATCGCCATGTTTGATTTGAACCCGACTTTGATTAAATTAAATCCAAACTACCAAAAGCTTCTAGAATACGGCTCTCTCAAAGCTTGACTGACCGAAAATCTGTCCGGACTGTTGAGTAGGGAGCTTAAAAAATTTTACCAAAATATCATACTTCTGCATATTTGCAAAACCGGGATGCTCCCTTCCAAAACTCACTGCGCCAAAACTTCCCTAATCCTTTCCCGAAACAAACGCACCGCCGCCCTTTGTCCAATACTTTTACTTTGTTCTATCAAACCCGGAATTTCTGCGATCGGCAAAAACGGAAAAGCCAGACTATTCTCCCTCTCTTCGTAATTACCCTCAACCAATTGATACA
Organism: Microcoleus sp. AT3-D2; assembly: GCF_036705715.1. Taxonomy (NCBI): domain Bacteria; kingdom Bacillati; phylum Cyanobacteriota; class Cyanophyceae; order Oscillatoriales; family Microcoleaceae; genus Microcoleus; species Microcoleus sp. AT3-D2. Next base: position 86,671 of record NZ_JAUBVE010000019.1, read on the forward strand.
CTTGAAGACATTGATTGCGATATCTCCAGATTTCAGGAACCCCCAGAGAAGCATAAATTGAGAACTTATTCAAAGAAGAACTCGTGTAGTCTGATTCGACTACCAAATCTGGTGGCGGATCGGCGGGTAAATTGATACTTTTACCTCTAACTACCGATTAATTTTGAACGTAGAAGCAGCTATCCGGTTCAATAGCACGAGTTAAATCTTCCCGTTCCAGAGTAAGAGCACCTAGCTTTCTCACCTCGATATCTAGTGCGTCTGCGAAAGCTTCTACAAAGCTTTCGATCATGCCCTTGGGCTCTTCATGTTCTGTAAGTGGTATTCTAATTTCTAAAACTCCTTCAGCATAAGCAATTCTCCACGCTCTACTGTCGCCGACATCAGACATTATCGCTTTAAATGTTAGCCATTTAATGCCTGTCAAAGTAATTAGTTTTTCCTCGCTACTTTGTTGAGGGGGAGTCAATGTGGTTATTACCATCTGAGGTACGATTAGTTAAGCTTTTATTGATTTTAACACGCCCTTCTCTCATCTGCATCCACTGTGGCACGGGCGTCCCACCTGTGCTTTGAAAGTGAGTCATGCCCACTGTGGCACGGGCGTCTCGCCTGTGCTATGGAAGCAGTTAAAAAAAGAGCGATCGCCCTTAATCCAAAAAGTGCGATCGCCCCTTTCAATTTCTAACCAGAAATCACCTCACTCAAAAGATGAGCCTGAGAACCCTCCAGACGCGGCCCGTGAATCTGCACCACCCTAGAAGCCAAGAAATTGCCCCAGCGAGCCGCTTGTGCAGAACTCAAACCATTAGTAAGTCCAAACAAAACACCCCCCGCAAAAGCATCTCCAGCACCCACAGTATCGATCGCCTTTACCGGAAATCCCGCCACATCAACAATCTGTTTGTTCTCCACCACCATGCAGCCTTTATCCCCATTAGTGATAAAAGCCAAATCCGAAATCTCGCTCATTTTCCGAGCGCACTCTTCCAAAGATTCCTCCTTAAAAAAGCTCCGAACTTCATCAGCATTGCAAAAAATTACATCGCAATATTCCGAAACCACCTTGTGAAAATCATCAGCAAATCGATCGACTAAAAAGCCATCCGAAAAAGTAAAAGCCACCTTCACACCCAGACGCTTAGACTGTTCCATCGTCTCAATGCTAGCCTTTCTAGGGTCGGGAGCATCCCAAAGATAGCCCTCAACATAACTGTACTTGCAGTGAGCCAGTCGATCGACATCAATATCAGTCGCAGCCAGAGTAGTAGAAACCCCCAGATTAGTACACATCGTGCGTTCCGCATCCGGCGTAGTCAGCACAACACAAGTACCAGTGGGTTCCTTAGACTCAGCAGCAGGATGCACATTAAAATCAATCCCCGCCGCCAGCAAATCTTGCCGATAAAATTCGCCATTAGTATCCTTAGCAACCTTCCCCGAATAATACGCTTTACCGCCACTCTGAGCCAAACCAATCATCGTATTTGCCGCCGAACCCCCCGATCGCATTTGCAGCGAATTGTGCTCTAAATCGTGCAAAATCCCCCCCTGCGTTTCCGAATTCATCAGCGTCATCCCGCCGGGATTCAGCCCGTGGCCGAGTACAAATTCATCTTGCACCAATGCTAGGATGTCTACAAGGGCATTGCCTACGCCAAACACATCCACGGAACCAGATTCTTGATTATTTTCTGTCATCGCTGCTTTTTTTTACACTAACTATCAACTCTATAATAAATCGGATTAAAGTCAACATCCCCACTCCCAATCTAAAGTCCCCAACTTAAAATCTAAAATTCACAATCCAAAATCCCCAATCTAAAATCTAAAATCCAAAATCTAAAATCGATATGACTGATACTTGTCTCCCACCTCTGATTCAGCAAATGTTACAGCCCGGCTTTTACCCGCACGCGGTGACAGAACCAGTGCAGCTACTTCAGACTCACGCTTCCTTTGTTTTGCTTACAGGAGATTATACTTACAAAATCAAGAAATCAGTCAATTTTGGCTTTTTGGACTATTCAACTTTGGAGAAACGGCAGCATTTCTGCAACGAAGAATTGCTGCTGAACCGACGCACTGCACCGGAAATTTATCTCGAAATTTTGCCAATTGTTAAAATTGGGGATTCATTTCAATTTGGCAGCAACTTACCGGCTATAACTCCGGCTGAAGTTGCTGTAGAATATGTGCTGAAAATGCGGGAGTTTCCTCAAGATTCGCTGTTGCTCAGTTTGTTGGAGCGCGGACTGTTGACCGAGCAACTTATGGCAGACTTAGGGCGGGAAGTTGCCAAGTTTCACAGCACGACAATTAGTAATAGCTACATTCGCACATTTGGCGAAGTCAGTCAGATTCGGGCCGCAATAGACAACAATTACCTGATTTCGCAAAAATATATCGGCGGGCCGCAGACTCAGGCACAATTTCAGGAAACTAAAGATTATACAGATACGTTTTTTGCGGAAAATCAAGAGTTATTTAACTTGCGGATTGCCAATAATAAAATTCGCGAGTGTCACGGAGATTTGCACTTGCGGAATATAGCATTATGGCAAGATAAAATATTACTGTTCGACTGCATTGAATTTAACGAGCCTTTTCGCTTTGTTGATGTCATGTACGATGTCGCTTTTACTGTAATGGATTTGGAATCGCGGGGGCGCAGAGACTTAGGCAATGCTTTTCTAAATACTTACATCGAACAAACAGGGGATTGGGAAGGACTGCAACTGTTGCCTCTGTATTTGAGCCGTCAAGCTTATGTTAGAGCAAAAGTAACTTCCTTAATGTTGGACGATGCCGCTATTTCAACTACCCAAAAAGCAGAGATTTCACAGACGGCAGCTCATTATTATAAACTGGCTTGGCAATACACAAAACCGCGCCGCGGAAAGTTAACTTTGATGTCGGGTTTATCGGGTTCTGGCAAGAGTACAGCAGCTCGATATTTGGCTCGCCACACTGGGGCAATTCACATTCGCTCCGATGCTGTTCGCAAACATTTAGGCGGGATTTCTTTGAATGAACCCGGGGGGCAAGATTTGTACTCGGATGAAATGACGGCTCAGACTTATGGTAGATTGTTAGAGTTGGGGATAATTCTGGCTGACCGAGGTTGGGATGTGATTTTAGATGCCAAGTTCGATCGCAAAAAATTGAGAACGGATGCAATTAATCAGGCTCAATCCCACGGCTTGCCCCTGGAAATCATTTACTGCACCGCACCAATTGAAGTATTGCGAGAACGACTGCAACAGCGCAGGGACGATATTGCCGACGCGACGGCAGAACTATTGAGTTCGCAGCAAGCAGCTTTTGAACCTTTTACAGAATTAGAGCAAATTTCTGTAACGATTATAGATACCGCGCAAGAGTTAGAGGTACAATTAAACTTGATTTGTGGGGAGTAGTTGCCGTTCGATCGCCCTTGGCAATTTGATTGTCTGCTAATATTGTAAATATCTTTCTGTGTTATAACAAACACAACTTGCAGCTCATGCCAAAATTTACCGGAGACTCCAAGGGGTTTAGCCCCGCGCTGATATGGTTTGTGTTGTTTACCGTTGGGTTTCGCTTAGTAGGATGTAGGCTGGAGCTCAGTCTCGGTCTTGGTGTCATCGGTGGCGTGGCAGCAGGTTTAATTGTCGCTTGGTGGCACAACGAATTACTACTCAACCCGAATTTAAATTCCAAGGATAAAACCTCGGATGCTATAGTCAATAAAGAAGTAGTGCAAACGGAGGGCCATAAATATAGCAAAACCTCTAGGGGTGATGCTGCTACATTGTTTGACTGGTTATCTGGACCAGAGGATCGTCGGTAGCACCGAAAAGAGTTTTGAGTATTGAGTTTTAAGTTTTCAGTTAAAGAGTTCATAATTCACAACTCAATACTAAAAATTTATCACTCCCGCCCCCCTAAATTACTAATTACAGATTAGCCAGTAACGAGGGTTGATTTCCAATTACCCATTACCGCTAACGAGCAATTTCAATTACTTGCTGAATGTTTGTATTTCTATCGAAACTCCTGCCGCTGTTTATTTATCCTTTGGGGTTGAGTTGTCTGTTAATGATGGCGGCTTTAATCACACTTTGGAAGCGTCCGAAATGGGCAGCGGCGCCAATTGCTGTGGCTTTAATTATTTTACTCCTCGGAAGTAGCGGTTGGGTTTCAAAATCGTTAGTTCGATCGCTCGAATGGCAAAACTTACCAACCGCCGAACTCCCCCAAGCTGAAGCGATAATCGTCTTGGGCGGCGGTGTCAAAGCCGCTTTACCTCCCCGTCCTTGGGTAGAATTAGGTGAAGCGGGCGATCGAATAATCTACGGTTCCCGACTTTACAAGCAAGGCAAAGCTTCCCTGTTAGTTCTCAGCGGCGGTAGAGTAGATTGGAAAGGCGGCGGGCCTCCCGAATCGGCAGATATGGCAGAAATTGCCCAAACAATGGGTGTACCGGCATCAGCAATTCTGCAAGACCCCGATTCACACAACACCTATCAAAATGCTGTCAACGTGCGAAAAATTTTAGATGCTAAAGGCATAAAAGGGCCGGTTTTGCTAGTGACATCGGCGATGCACATGACTCGATCGCTCTTAATTTTCCAGCGTCAGGGAATAAAAGCAATTGCCGCACCAACAGACTTTCAAATAACGCAGCAGGATATAGCAGCATCCCAAAGGAATTGGCAAGCAGCCGCACTGGATTTATTGCCCGACACCTATGAGTTACACCAGTCAACTAAAGCTTTAAAAGAATACATCGGCTTAATCGTTTATCGGCTGCGGGGATGGCTTTAACAGAATTTTAGATATTAGATTTGGGATTTGGGATTGAAGAATTCAAATAGTCTCATCACGGATGGATCGTGCAACCAGAATTGATAGAATTCATCTGCGTTAATCTGCGTTAATCTGCCCTCATCTGCGGTTGAAAAAAGAGAATTGCTCGGGCCGCAGATAACAATGGATTGACGCAGATTCACGCAGATAAAGAGAAGAGAGATAGGAATTATTCCGATGCTAACAGATTTGATATAAATCCCAAATCCCAAGTCCAAAATTGATTCAGTGTGTTAGCTTAAAGTCATTACAGCCAAGATTTGCCCCAGTCGCCCCCAAACAATCATGCTGCCCCACGAGTTGCAAGACATTGCCCCAGAACCGACTCCCGCGGCCGAAATTTTTCAGAGACACCAAATTGTCCGCGAGTTTTACGATGAAATTAAGTACCGTCAAGAACTAGAACTTCATTGCCAGTGGTATTACGCTACAGCCAAGCAGCATCAGCAGGAATTACAGAAAATGCAGGGAGATTTGAATATCTTCGGTTGGTTCAGCCGCAGACGGTCGAAAAATTAAGGATTCAACAAAAAAGATGGTTTGTAGTAAGGACGAGAGTCCCACCGATCGACTAAAAGCCACAGAAAAAACTGAAGTCCTGACTACAAACTCTAAAATGGTTGTATGAGCTCCGCCCAAAAACGGATACTTGCCAACGGCAGGAGGATCGATCAGCCGAAAATTTTAGACTAAGGTTCAAACTCCCAGATTCATCTGTGGAGTAAATCTAAAATCTAAAATCTAAAATCTAAAATCGACTGACCGAATTTGATATTGTCTTTGGGCTCCGGCTTCAACTTTTGAGACAGCTAGACTTCCGAAGATATCAATTCGACCTCATCCTCTTTCAGGTGAGCTCGAAATTTTTTGTCAAATTGTACTAGAATCGGCCAATTAGCACTGACAGGTCGGCCGTGCCATTCGTGAACGATCGCCACGACTTCTCCTTCCATACCCTTAATATCAAATGGTTGACTGCGATTTTGAGGGTGGTGGTAGACAACAACAGAGTTTTTAATGCAAACGCGATCGCCAACTTTCATAGACTTAAATTTAGTGTTCTCTCTTCAAAACTCTGCAAAGCCTACGGGTGTTTAACACTTGTACGCTTTGCCGACAGTCTTCTTATCTTCCCACAAGTAGAGCGAAAACTTAAACAAAGTTGGCGGTTCCCTGTCGCTGATTCGATCCCCAGCCGCGATCCACGTAAACCGAAATGTCGATGATTCTCGGTTGAACCCGCAGGCCCGATCGGCATTTAAAGCTCAATCGGGCGGATTCTCAAGGGCGGGAATTGATGCAGGCTAATCGGGAAACTATTTACTTAACTGATTTAACCAACACTCAACATCAACGGCCAAGGTTTGACCCAACTCCAGCAACTGCCGGATCGAAGACAACTCCCAGCCGCCGCCTGAACGCGCAATCTCCAAGGCAACGGCAGCCCCCGCAGTTTCGCCCGCCGAGGCATCTTGCCGTTGCAGCCAGCCCAAACACAGAGGCACAATTTGACTGTACAGAGAATCGAAATACAATTCCTGCGATTTGTCCAAACACAAACCCAGACTCAGCCGATCGCCCACAGCAATCAAACGCTCGATCATGCGGATCTCAGCTTCTAACTGGACAGGCGAGCGATCTTCCACGCTCGATCCTGCTTGCAGCAGCGCGTCTAGCGATCGCCAAACCATCTTTTCCAAAATTTCCTTGACTTCGGGAACGTTCAACCGACAGCGGAGATGACCGCTTTCAGTGGCGATCGCCTCAATTTCGGCCAGCAGCGGTTCCACATCCTCGGTTTCCACTTCCAGGGCCTTGGCCGCCGTCAAACAGCGGTGTCCCAAAGCCACCTCAGCAGCCACCTGCAACTCTACCGGCACCGGCAACTCGTCGCGGTGGAACGCCATCATCACCCCATAATTTTCGCGGTAAACCTGAGTGTAAAGCTGATCCAACCGAGTCAAATTTTCCTGACTCAGCAACTGCACGATCCGGTGGCGTTCCTCAGCGAATAAATCCCGCAAGCTAAAGGACTGATCCCCAAACAGCCGCACCATTTCCAGAATGGCGTGGGCTGCCGAAGCTTCTTGCATAACTCCAAACAACCGCTCTTTCAGCATAGTGTAAGACCGGCGGCTGCCAAAAGGCTGAATACAGCAGTGGAAGTCCCAGCCGCCGAGGTGCAACGCAGCAAACACAAAAACCTCTGTTTCCCGCGTAATTTCCGAGGTTAACTGCAATTGACCCACAGCCAGAGTCATCGAGCCCATGCGCTGAATTTGGAAATCTTCCTGCAGGGCCTGATAGCAGTAAACTCGCTGTTCGCGGGGATATTTGGCAAACAGAGAACTGATCGCGTAGTGGGCCGCCACTTGTCGGAGACTAATTTGGGCTGTCACCACCAGTTTGCGGTAAACTTCAGCCCCTGTTTTGAAATAGTCAACGTTGCTGGGTACGAAGGCTAGTCGATCGACAAAATCCTTTTCTAGCTGGACGCCTGTAACTTCGCCCGCCAATTCGAGCGCCCGGGCCGCGTAGCGCAGAATTTGCACGCCTTCTGGCCGCGAGATTTCTTCAAAAAACCAGCCGCAGCTAGTGAACATTAACAGGGCGTGGCGCTGCATTTCCAGCAGCCGCAGGGCGTCCACCTGTTCTCCGGCATCGAGGGGGCGCACTTGATGGCGTTGAAGGAAACTGTCAACATTACTGGGCGATCGATCCCGGATAACCTCAATATATTCATCTCTGGCTTTCCAGGGATCGCACAACAGCTTGCGCCCCGCTTCTTCGTAAATCGGAATCAGTTGATCGCGCAGCCAATTCAGAGTATCCCGCAGAGGGCGGCGCCATTTGAGGTGCCATCCGCCGCCACCACCGCAGCCGCAATCATCTTGCCAGCGATCGACCCCGTGAGAGCAACTCCAGGCCGTCACCGGTTTGAGTTCCACTTCCCAAGCGCTCGGATTTTGACTTAAATAATGAGCAAAATTCGTTACCGTCCAGCCTCGGCGGGGAAACTCTTCTGTGAAGGCGTAGGCGAGGCATTTTTCGGTACTGTGTTTGTGGTGGCCGAAAGTTTCGCCGTCCGTCGCCACGCAGATTAATTGAGCCGGTCGGTGGTCTCCCCGCACTGCTTGACCCAAGCGCCCCACCAAGTGGTGGCTGCTGCTGAGAACGTCATTGAAGCCCATATCCCGCGAGATCGGGCCATCGTAGAAAAAGATATCGATATAGGGGGTGTTGGTAGTTGGGGCTGGAGAATTTTGGGAGTGCTGGCGACCAAAATAGTGAGTGCTCAGCGGCGAGAGTTGGTGGTCAGCCATCAATCGCATTTCTGGTTTCAAATAGCAGCGGTACGGGCGAGTCGGATCGATTTGACCCCCGCCGACTTCGTGCCATTCGGAATTTTGCCCTGGTTCTCCTTCGTGGTTTTGCCCGATTAGCGGGCGGCAGCGTTCGGCTTGGGAGGGGGCTAAGACAATGAAGCGGATGCCTTCAGCGACTAAAACTTCGAGGGTGGCGTAGTCTACGGCGGTTTCGGCGAGCCACATTCCTTCGGGATCGCGATCGAACCGGGAGCGAAAATCTGCGATCCCCCAGCGAATTTGGGTGTATTTGTCTCGCTCGTTAGCCAGCGGCATGATGATGTGATTGTAGACTTGGGCGATCGCGTTGCCGTGACCGTTGAGCCGCTGACAGCTTTTGCGATCGGCCTCCAGAATCCGCTGGTAGACTTCCGCGTCGTAGCGTTCCAGCCAGCTCATCAGGGTCGGCCCGATGTTGAAGCTCATATACTCGTAGTTGTTGACGATCCCCGTGACTTCGCCGCGATCGTTGAGTATGCGGGCAAAGGCGTTCGGGCGGTAGCACTCGTTGTCAATGCGTTCGTTCCAGTCGTGGGAAGGAGAGGCGCTGGCTTGGCGTTCGATCGCGTCCAGGTAAGGGTTTTCCCGGGGTGGCTGGTAAAAGTGGCCGTGAACAGTCACGCACACCCCAGTTGCAGCAGCCACGCTGGTTTGGGTTGCAGCCGTTACGGTTGGCGAAGACAAAGGCAGCACATCGGATTGAGTAGTAGAAATCGAAACCATGCGATCGAATCCTCAAGTAGTTAAAGACAATAAAACCAGCCTAATTAGAAACTGAAACCTTACGCAGCAAGAGTTACAGCTAGGCATCTGTTAGGACTAAATTTGGCTGACAAGTTTTGATACATTTGTAGTATTGCGAGCAAAGCATTCGTTCCAAGATGCCAACCGTCGATCCCTGGTTTTTTTGCCAATGCTTTGCTGTTGAAAGAGTTAAAAAAGGTAGCTTTTGCTGCTTTTTGGCACTTGCGACCCATTTCGGGTTCGTGCTTGCAGGGCTGCTCATTGAGATTTTGATTTACATTGCTGGATCTTAAAGTCTTATTCATTAAATAGCAAGTTTTCGCCGGAAAAATTTAAAATTTGGCGATAAATCTTGGCGGTTGTGGAGATAATTTTAACGCCAGGGCATCGGTCAACAGCAGGAGATTTGCCTGCGGTTGAGCGCTTCTATACCGCGCTTCCGGTCGATCGGACTCAAATGCACCTGCCCCTTTGGGCGATCAAATTTGGCTGTTGTCGCGCTTTTTGCATCACAGACTCTATGTACTCTGCTTTGCTGCTTGTGTATGCTTCCCGGTCTGTTGAAAAGCGTTGAGCAAGATCGTACTTCAATTGTGCATAACGTGCCACTTCGTCTGAATGCTGGCAAAGATAATCTCGAAATAGCAAACGCTCCCACAACACACTATCTGGCTCAACCATGTGAATGTGATGAGTGCGTGGACTGTTTGGTGGTAAACCTTTCACAAAAAACATACGTTGGCGATCGGGATTATCAAACCAATAAGCATAGCCCAGCGTTTCTAATTGAGAAACAGTAACTTGCTTTGCTTTTGCCAATGAACGTACCCCTACCAATAAATCAATGATGGGTTTTGCAGCCAAACCGGGTACTGCCGTGCTGCCAAAATGCTCAACGCGAGTGATGATAAGTAGTCAGACACAATTAATTACACAAATACATAGTAGAATGATATTTCCGGCAAAATTATGAGTTAATTACAG